>JBIPOH010000270.1:0-4629 GCA_044379435.1 Novosphingobium sp. | reverse complement strand
GCCGCCCCTTGCAGCGCGGCCTCGGCCATGGCGCGGGCCGCGCCGGTGCGGCTATGCCAGACGATCAGCAACATGGACTGACGCGCAGCGCGCAGGCCCAGGCTATCAGCAGCCGTCTCCGCTGCTGCCCGATCCGTCTGCCGCGCCCCCGACCGCCCCGCCGACCGCACCGCCCAGCGCACCGCCTAGTGCGCCGCCCAGCATGCCGCCCAGCCCGCGCTTCTTCGGCTTGGGCTGGCACTGGTTCTTGCCGTTCTGCTTCCTGCCCTTGCCGCCGGATTCCTCGTCCATTCCCGGCATTCCCAGCAGGAAACCGGTCATCGAACGGTGGCGGATATCCGCGGTCCATTCCGGCTTCCACGGCGTTTTCGGATTGGCCGGACGGGGCGGATAGACAAAGGTTTCTTCCGGACCATAGGCATAGAGCGACATCATCTGGAACTGCGGTGCGGCCGCCTTGACTTCGGCGGGAACCATGCAAGTCGTCGCAGCAGGTGCCAGCACGGTCTTGCTGGCCACAAGCTTTGCCACCGTGGCGGGCGAGAGCCAGTCGGTCAGCCCGCCGCCAAACTCGCGCGTGGCGCTGGATGACCACCACACCATGTCGTTCATCTCGCCGTCTTTGCTCGTGTTCCCGCCCATAAGCGAGGCGTGATAGCCAGTTGCATCGGGCACCGGGTTCCACCGCACCAGCGTCGCCCCGCTGGGCTGCGGATAGGTCGTTGTCTTGAGCCCGCCCATGAAATCGCGGGTCAGGGTGAAGTTCATCTCCGGCGAATAGTTGCCGGCCACCTTGTGTGCGCCCAGCAGCGAACTGTCGGTCTTGACCGAGACATTGCCTGCGGAGCCGGAGCCATCGGCATGGGGCCACGCGCCATAAGTCCGGCTGGTGGAATAGGAAACGCGCCGCTCCATCGGCACGGAATTGCTCCACAAGCCCGGCGGCATCTGCCCGGCAGCGATCTTGGCGAAATCGAAGATCACCGGCTGACCTGCAGGGGCATGCTCGCCGCAGCCCCAGAAGATCAGGATACGCCCCTTGGGACGCTTGAAATCGCGCTTCTCAGGCGGTTCGCTCGGGCCTGCGGGCACTTTGACCGGAGTCTTGAGCGGCACCGACAGGCCAAGCTTCGCGCCTGCCGGCATAAAGTGATCGGCCTTGGGCGCGCCCCCGGCCGCGAGGCGGCTCGATCCCAGTTCAAGCCACAGTTCGTGTTGCGGCGCGTTGCGGCCGCCGCCGCCGCCGAACGCCATGCTCATGGCCGCGCCCATGCCGCCGCCGCCCATTCCGGCCATCCCGCCCAGCAGACCCGAAGTCGTGCCTGCCCGCATCTCGTACCGCGCCACGGGGGCCGCTGTAGGCGCAGCCTGGAGCCCCGCAACCACCACGGTCACAGCACCCGCCAGCGCCATAAGGCGCACAGTGTTTCTGGTCATCAGCTCAACCCCTTCTCTAAGGCCGGGACTCGGCCTTGTTGCTCCTGGCGCGACCGGATGCTGTTTGTTTCCGATGCGACCATATCGGAGGGCAGTCTGTCAATCGAACTGCGCCGGTGTGATGACAAAGCGCACAGGGGCCAGAATGTGGGCAGCGCGCGCCATGCCCTTCCCCGCGCCCGCCAGATCGTCTAGCCCGGCCTCCATGATCCCGGTCACTGCCATCACCCATTCGCTGTCCGGCCTCGCGTGGCGCTGGCGCGGCGGCAACATGGACCTTTCAACTGGCGGATCGGCGCAAGGTGCTGGCAGGCTTGATGATCTGGTCGATCAGCTGCTTCTGGCGCGCGGTGTCGAACGCGATGATCTGGAACGCCATCGCCGCCCGACCTTGCGCGATTTCCTGCCCGATCCCTCGATCTTCAACGACATGGATCACGCAGCAGAGCGCTTCGCCGACGCGATCATGCGCGGCGACGCCATCGCGGTCTACGGCGACTACGACGTCGATGGCGCGACCAGTGCGGCGCTGCTGATCCGCTTCCTTGCCAGCCTTGGCGTGGGGGCACGGCCCTATATCCCCGACCGGCTGCTTGAAGGCTACGGCCCCTCTGCCGAGGGACTGGTCAAGCTGGCGCGCGAGGGTGCGCAGCTCATCATCACGGTCGATTGCGGCGCGATGGCCTATGAGGCGCTGGCCGCCGCCCGCGCCGAGGGCGTCGATGTCATCGTGGTCGATCACCACAAGTGTAACGCGGAGCTTCCTGCCGCCACGGCGCTGGTCAATCCCAACCGCCTCGACGAAACCGACGAGGCGGCGAGCCATGGGCACATGGCCGCCGTCGGGGTCGCGTTTCTGCTGGCGGTTGCCACCTTGCGCGTGCTGCGCGGGCGGGGCTTCATTGCTGCCTCCGCCGCGCCCGATCTCATGGGGCTGCTCGATCTGGTCGCGCTGGGCACCGTGGCCGATGTGGCGCAGATTCGCGGGGTCAACCGGGCCTTCGTGGCGCAGGGCCTCAAGATCATGGCCCGGCGCGCCAATATCGGCCTTGCCGCGCTGATCGATGCGAGCCGCCTCACCCGCGCACCGACGTGCAGCGATCTGGGTTTCGCGCTGGGGCCGCGCATCAATGCCGCCGGGCGCATCGGCGATTCGGGCCTTGGCGTGCGGCTGCTGACGACATCCGATCCCGAAGAGGCACGCGACATTGCCGCCCAGCTCTCGCAGCTCAACGACGAACGCCGCGCGATCGAGCAGATGGTGCAGGAAGCCGCCGAGGATCAGGTCAGCGCCCAGCACAATCGCAGCGTCGTCGTGGTGCACGGGCGCGGCTGGCATCCGGGCGTGATCGGCATCGTGGCGGGCCGCATCAAGGAAAAGACCGGCCGCCCCGCGCTGGTGATTGCCGAGGACGGCGATGCGCAGGGCAACGGCAAGGGTTCGGGTCGCTCGATTCCCGGCGTTGATCTGGGCGCAGCGATCATTGCTGCACGCGCCGCCGGGCTGCTTATTGCGGGCGGCGGACATGCCATGGCCTGCGGGCTCACCATCGCGCCCGGCGGGACCGAGCGGCTGGCCGACTGGCTGGACGAGCGCCTTGCCCGCGATGTCGGTCTTGCCCGGCAGAGCCAGTCGCTGCAGCTTGATCTCTCCCTCGCGCCCGGCGGGCTTACGCCCGATCTGGTCGAGCGGCTGGAAGCGGCAGGCCCCTTCGGCATGGGCTGGCCGTCGCCGCGCGTGGCGGTGGGGCCAGTGCGCCTGTTCAAGTGCGATCTGGTCGGCGCGGATCATGTGCGCATGGTGGCGGGCGGGCCGGATGGACGTTCGTTCAAGGCGATGGCGTTCCGGGCGGCGGAAACCGAGCTGGGCCAGACGCTGCTGCACGGCGCGCGCGGGCGGGCTCTGTGGCTGGTGGGCCGCGCCAAGATCGATGATTGGGGTAGCCGTCCGGCCGCCGAACTCCATGTCGAAGATGCCGCCTTTGCCGACTGAAGCCTTCCCCTTGGGACAGGCGATCCGATCCTCGCAGTCTGGGGGTTGACCAATCCGGCGAGCCGCCCTAGAGGCGCGGGCCTGCCACGTGGCCTTTGCCATTGGCCCCTTCGTCTAGCGGTTAGGACGCGGCCCTTTCACGGCTGAAACACGGGTTCGATTCCCGTAGGGGTCACCAGCCTCCCGGCTGGGCAGAAACGGGATGACTGGAACGGGACCGCCGATCCGGTCCACGGCAAGGCCCCTTCGTCTAGCGGTCAGGACGCGGCCCTCTCACGGCTGAAACACGGGTTCGATTCCCGTAGGGGTCACCAGCCGCTGGCATTGCAAGTGGCTGCGATCAGCGCGGGGCGCGATGGATTTCGAAACCTTGAGCTATCCGGGCCTATTCGCCGCATCCGGTGCGACGGTGCTGGCAGGCGCGCTGCTGGCCGGGCTGAGCGAGCGCCGCGAACGCCGCCGCCGCGATCTGGACCGAATCAGCACGATGCCCTGGGGCCTTGTTTCCGTGCTCCTTTCCATGCTTGCTATCATTCTCCTCGCCACCGCCGCGCGGGCGTGGTTCGCGTCTGGGGATTAGAGCCAGATGATTGCGGTTATGTGATCAAGCTGCAGCGGCACTGGAAAAATGTTTCGAGACACGACACACAACCGCAGCGTTTCGACGTAAAGAGATGGCTGTGGCAGCACAGCCGGCGGTTTTCTTCAACAAGGTCCGATTCGGCTCCGATGCTCTGCAGATCAGCCCTTCCCTCATGACCCGCTCCTCCCTTCCCTGGCCCAGCATGATCGCGGCGGCGGGCACCTGCATGGTCATGCTCATCCTGAGCAGCAGCGTGATGCTGGCCGTGGCCGTGCTGATCGTGTGGCTTGGCACGCTGTGGCTGGCGATGCCGGAACCGATGATCGAGGCGCGCAAGCCCGACGAGGGATCGGTTTCACGGCAGGCCATGGTCGAACTGGTCGAGCCTTTCAGCGTCCCCGTGCTGATGCTCGACGGGCAGCGGATAGCCGCAGCCAACGCAGCGGCGCGCGAAGCGCTTGGCCCGCATATCATCGGGCAGGATGCGCGGGTGGCGCTGCGCCATCCCGAAGCGATCACGCTGCTCGAAAAGCCGCAGGGCAGCGCCCTCGTGCGCGGGCTGACCGGCGCGCGCAGCATCTGGCAGGTGCGCCGGGTGAGCATCGACCAGCGCTTT
>JBIPOH010000492.1:0-2570 GCA_044379435.1 Novosphingobium sp. | reverse complement strand
CGCTTGACCGCGGTGCCCATCGCATAGCCGTTGTTTTCCACCACGAACACGATGGGCAGCTGCCACAGCGCGGCCATGTTGAAGGTTTCGTAGACCTGGCCCTGATTGGCCGCGCCATCGCCGAAATAAGCCATGCACACGCCGCCATCACCCCGATACTTGTGGGCAAAGGCAAGCCCCGCGCCCAACGGCACCTGCGCGCCGACAATGCCGTGGCCGCCGTAGAATTTGTGGTCGGTCGAGAACATGTGCATCGAGCCGCCCTTGCCCCGGCTGATGCCCGCGCCGCGACCGGTCAGTTCGGCCATGATCACTTTGGGATCGATGCCATAGGCGAGCATGTGGCCATGATCGCGGTAGCCGGTGATGACGCTGTCGTGGCCTTCCTTCAGGGCGGACTGCAGGCCGACAGCGACTGCTTCCTGCCCGATGTAGAGGTGGCAGAAGCCGCCGATCAGGCCGAGCCCGTAAAGCTGGCCGGCCTTCTCCTCGAATCGGCGAATCAGCACCATCTGTTCGTAAAAGTGGAGCAGCTCCGCATCGCTTGCGTCAAAGCGCTTGTTGTTGGCGTGAGCCTGCTGGAGGCTGCGCAGGGCGAAAGTGGCTTCGTCCTCTGCTGTGATCGCCGGAGCGGCTGCGACGGGGGGAGCGGCTCTGGTTGCGGCTTTAGGCGATGACGCCTTGGATGCGCGCGGCTTGGCGGAAGGCCTTGCAGGTTGGGCCAATGCGGTGGTTCCTTGTCTGGCAGCCTGGGGAGGGCAAGGTTCTTGGCGGCACGGGTGCCGCGCCTCATGCTATAAGACCAAGTATCTGAAAACCGCAACGCCCAAGGCTGTTCGGATAGCTATGCAAGGCGCCGCGCGGATGCGCGTCCGGGCCAAGCTTCGACCGCATTTTCAACGATGTGGGAAAATGGTGCACCCGGAACGATTCGAACGTCCGACCCTCAGATTCGTAGTCTGATGCTCTATCCAGCTGAGCTACGGGTGCGTTGGAGAGGCGCATTTAGAAGCGCGATCCGGCCTTGGCAACCCCTATTGCAGGCCTTGCTGCAGGTTTTTTAGATGGAGCTGCAAAGCAGCCGCCAGCGGCACGTCGAGCGGAGGCATCGGCAAGGCACTGATTGCCTCGGGCATGGTCCATTGCACCGCCGCGCCCGCCTCCGGAACAGGATCGCCTTGCCAGCGCTGACAGGCGTAAAGCAGCAGCAGGACTTGCCGCGTGCCCGTCTCTGCCGGACTGGCGGCGAAGGAAACGGGGACGAGATCGTCCTCGTGAGCGATGAGGCCGAGCTCCTCGGCGATTTCGCGCACCAGCGCCGCGCCGAGCGCCTCTCCCGGCTCGATCTTGCCGCCGGGAAACTCCCATAGACCGCCGTGCGCCCGGCACTCCGGACGCCGCTGCATCAATACGCGGCCTTCGCTGTCGATCAGCGCAAGCGCGACCACCGTCTGTAATGTCGATAAGGCTGCCATGATGGTGTGCTGTGTTGAACCTTTCTTAACCCTGTGACCACTAGAATAGGCGTATTCGCGGATAGGGGGATTTCCGATCAATGTGGGACTTTGTCCGCAAGCCGCTCATGGACGAGACCGGAGCCACGGCCATTGAATACGGCCTCCTCATCGGTGTCGTGGCAATGACGATGTTTTTCGGAGTAAGTGTGTTCGTCAATTCGCTGCACCTGATGTACAACGCGATCAACACCAATATCGTGAACGCAAAGAACAAGTCCTGATACGCGGGCAGGTGTTCTGACTCACCCCTGCCCTTTTGCGTGTGTCAGGGCGGCGATCTTGCCGCCTCCTCTTCAGTAGACGATCAGCTTGACCCTTGCGCCGGGAGCAAGCTTGCTGGTTGCCTCAAGTCCGTTAAGCACAAGAAATCGCTCCAACGCCCGGTCCTCGTAGGCCATCCGCGCTGCGAGAGACTGCAAGGTGTCGGCCTTCTTGACAGTGACGACGGTCAGTCGGCGCGCGCGCACTGCGCCTGCCTCGCCGATGGTGATGCGGCGCATGGAAGAGAACATCGGATCGAACGTCCCGGCCTGCCCGGCGGCGCTGATCGTGGTGAAGTGAAACGCCTGCGAGGGACCCCACGCATAGGCGAATACCACGATGTCGCGCGCGCCGTCGCCAGTGTTGGCGCGTGTCACGCCATAGGCGGCGGGAATCCCGTTCACCGTGGTGGTGCGCACCGAATCCGGTGCAAGACGCTGCTGATCCGAAAGCCCGGCAAACACCGCGCGGACATAGGCATCGAGATTGCCCGAGTAAGGCGCGGTGGCCAGCTCGCCCTTGCCCGATTGGCCGCTGATCGAGACCGAGCGCGTGCCATTGACGAGATAGAACCCTTGCGGCGCCTGGAATGACATGCGGAACGCGGGATGGATGAACTTGCGCCCATCGACCACGCCCTGCTTGGGATCCTCGCCGTAGGTCAGGCCTTCAATGCGATTGAGGAAGGTGTCGCGGCTCATGATTCCGCGCGGGGTCTGCCCCGCCAGATTGAGGGCAGCCGTCACGCGCGACGCCGGATCGGGGTGAGTGCTGGCCCATTCCGGCACCTTG
>JBIPOH010000116.1:0-9253 GCA_044379435.1 Novosphingobium sp. | reverse complement strand
GCCATACAGCTCTGCCGCGATGCTGGGCGCAATGGCAGCGGCAGCCGGATCGCCCAGTTCGGCGACATAGGCTGCCGCGCCCGCCGTATCGGCATAAGACATCGGCACGATGCCGCGCGCGCGCAGATAGTGGCGCGACTGGCCCAGCGCCTGCGGGTGGCTCCACGCCGTGGTGAACGGGCCGCTGCCGAGGCCCATCAGGCAGGCGTGAATCGGCATGAAGTGCTCGCCCACGATGGCAAGGCCGCTTTCTGGCAGCAGAAAGTGGATATCGGCGACGCGGCCGTGCTGCGAGTTCTCGATCGGGATGATCGCCTGGCCCGCACGGCCATCCTTCACCGCGTCCAGCGCATCCTCGAACGAGAAGCAAGGCAGCGGCAGGCAATGCGGCAAAGCTTCCAGCGCGGCACGGTGCGAATTGGCGCCCGGCGCCCCCTGAAACGCGACCGCGCGCGCCGGATCGGCGGCGGCGGCCTCGGTCATTTCGGCGACAAGACGGGCGGCGGGTGCGGGGTAGCTGGCCATAGGCCGAGCGCTTAAGGCCACGGACGGGGGCGGGCAAGGCGCTTTCGTTCTGTTTCAGTTGCGCTGAAACAAGGGCGGCACCTGCCCGCTCCCCCGCCCTGATTAAGCTTGGGCCACCCACGAGAGTACGCTGAATGGGTGGCCGGGTGGGGGAACGGGCTGGGGCCGCATCCACGTCAGTGGATTGCCCATAAGCGATTCTTCTCGCCCAAGTGCTTGCAATCACTCTTGCGCGGGCGCGGGGGCGTGACTAGAGCGGCGGCGAAAATGTGCGCCAGCAGGGCCGGCGCAAACTCCATATGGGGCTCGGAATGGACGATCGTTTCAATACCATTGCCGGTTGGACCTTGTTCGGCGGCATCGTTGCGCTGGGGCTTTCGAGCCTTTCAGGTCACTACTTCCTGGCGGACAAGGAACATCGTCCCGAGAAGATGGGCTATGTGATCGAAGGCGTCGAAGCCGAAGCAGGCGAAGGCGCAGCGGTGGCAGAACCGATCGCGAACCGGCTCGCCAAGGCAGACGTTGCCAAGGGCGAAACCACTTTCGCCAAGTGCAAGGCCTGCCACACCGTCGCGCAGGGCGGAGCTAACGGCATTGGCCCGAATCTGTGGGGCATTGTCGGCATGGCGCAGGCAGCCGGCCACGGCGGCTTTGCCTATTCCGATGCGCTCAAGGCCAAGGGCGGCAAGTGGGATTTCGCCAGCCTCGATGAATGGCTAGCCTCGCCCGCCAAGTACGCGACCGGCACCAAGATGTCGTTTGCGGGCATCACCGATGCGCAGCAGCGCGCCGACGTGATTCTCTATCTCAACGCACAGGGTAGCAACCTGCCGCTTCCGGCTGCTGAAGCAGCGGCGCCGCCGGCTGGTGAAGCTCCCGCGGCGGATGCCAGCGCTGCCGCTCCTGAAGCGAGCGCTGCCGCCGAATAATATCAGCTTCGGCAATTGCCGAAGCATGTTCAGGCCGCGCCGCAAGGTGCGGCCTGAATCATTTCGGCGGGCTTCGCGCCCGCCATCAGGTGGTCAGTCTACCATCTCGCAGACGATCTGCCGCAGTTCCTGAACCGAAAGCACTGCCGATGTGCGGCGCGGCGCGGCCAGCGCGCGGCTTGTTTCGACGGAGCGGCGGCTGGGCAGAAAGCTGTGACTGTTAGTAAACGCGTTCTGGGTGTTCGTATTGGGTGTCATGAAGTGTCCTTGGCACGCGGCGCGCGCCGATGTTTTCTGGATACAGGGCTCCTCGCGCAGCAGGCTGGGCCTGCGCGCTGGTCGTGAGCCCGCAATGGTTTGAGGGTGTGCCGAGCGAGAGAAGAGGCGGCTTAGCGCCGCTTCTTAAAGGCTCCGCCTGCGCCGCCACTGGCGACCTTTTCGCGGAAAACGATACGGCCCTTGGTCAGGTCGTAGGGCGTCATTTCCACTTTCACGCGGTCTCCCACGATCGAACGGATGCGAAACTTGCGCATCTTGCCCGCAGTGTAGGCGATGATGCGATGCTCGTTTTCAAGCATCACGCCAAAGCGGCCATCGGGCAGGATTTCGTCAATCTGACCGTCGAGGGTGAGCACATCTTCCTTCGCCATGGCTCAATTACCCCGGTTGAGGGCAGGAGCGGCGACGGAATAACGGGAATTGGCTGAGGGCATCATGGCCCCTTTCACGAAAGCAGGTACGCGGACGCAGACGTTGCGGCCGGTGCTGGTGGCGTGAGAGGGGAAGCTTCGGCCCGAGACCTGGCCCGGTGCGTAAAATTCCGTCGCAGGCGACGTTAGCGAGGCTTATATGATGCAATAGTTCCCAAAAGTCAAGATGTGCCGGATGGTTAGAGCGCCTTGCCCATGCGGATGATGGGCACCTTCACGCCTTCGCGGGAAATCGCCTCGGTCGGCTCGATCTCGGCATAGCCGCAGGCGGCATAGAGCGGCAGGCCGGCGAGCGTGGCCATCAGTTCCACCCGCACGAACCCGGCAGCGCGCGCGGCCGCTTCGCACAAGGCCATGATCTGCCTGCCGATGCCGCGCCGGGCGTGGGCAGGATCGACATACATCGCGCGGATTCGCGCGGCATCCGCAGCGGGATCGAGCGGCAGCGGCTGGCGCGTCACGATGCTGTCGTCACCGCCAAACAGCGTGGCGCGCCAGCTCCACCCGCCGCAGCCAACGAGCTGGTCCCCATCGAAGATCATGAAGTAAGTCCGGTCCTTCACCAGTTGGGTGTCGAGCCCCATGATCTGGTGGCTGGCGGAAACTTGCTCCGGCGTCAGAAAATCGCGCTGCAACTCCTCGATCGCACGCGTCATCAGCGCGCGCAGGGCGGGCAGATCGGCCTCGGTTGCCGTGCGGTGAGCGAATACCGCCAACCTCAATATCCCGCGACGCTGCCCACCGGCAGGCGCGGATCGATGGCGCCATAGAGCCGGTCGCGGCCTACGGGCGGTTTGCCCAGCGCCGGGCCGCCGACGAGGATCGCGGCGATCTGGTTCCAGTAGTCCATCGGCTCCAGCCTGTGGCCCTTGGCCTCGAGCGCGGCGCGGGTTTCGGCGCTGAGCGCATGGGGTTCGGTGAAAATCACATCGGGCAGCCACTGCGCGTGGATGCGCGAGGCGTCGGTCGCCTCGGTCATGGTCATGCCGTGGTCGATCGCATTGAGCATGACCTGCAACACGCCGGTCGGGATATGGCTGCCGCCGGGGGTGCCAACGACCATGACGAGCTTGCCGTCCTTCGTGACGATCGTCGGCGTCATCGAGGACAAGGGCCGCTTGCCCGGTGCGATGGCGTTGTTGGCGCCCTCGACAAGGCCGTACATGTTGGGTTCGCCCGGCTTGGACGAAAAATCGTCCATCTCATCGTTGAGCAGGATGCCGGTGCCCTCCGCCGTCACCCGCGCGCCGAACCAGTCGTTCAACGTGTAGGTGAGCGAAACCGCATTGCCCGCCGCGTCGACGATGGAGAAATGCGTGGTGCTCGCGCCTTCGCGGGTCTGCCCCGGGACGCCGAGCGAGACCGACGGCGTTGCCTTGTCGGCGCTGATCTCGCTGCGCAACTCAGCCGCATAGGCAGGCGAAATCAGCTTGGCGACATCGGCCTTCACGAAGCCCGGATCGCCTAGATTGACGTTGCGGTCATGGTAGGCGCGGCGCAGCGCCTCGGTGAGATAGTGCACGTTCTGCGCTGCATGCCAGCCGAGTTCGCCCATCGGGTAAGCAGAGAGAATATTCAGCGTTTCGCAGACCACGACACCGCCGGAGCTGGGCGGCGGCGCCGAAATCACGTGATAGCCCCGGTAATCGCATTCGAGCGGGGCGCGTTCCACGGCGCGATAGGCGGCGAAGTCGGCCTTGGTCAGGATGCCGCCGTGGGCCTTGCTGGAGGCGGCGATCTTCGCGGCAATTGCGCCCTTGTAGAACGCATCGGCACCCCCATCGGCGATGAGCTGGAGCATCCGGCCCAGATCGGCCTGCACCAGCTTGTGACCCTTTTCCCAAGGCTTGCCGCCATTCAGGAAGATGGCGGCGCTGGCGGGGTCCTTGGCAAAGTCCTGCGCCCCTTCGGCAAGGAACGTGGCATCGCCCTGATCCAGCACGAAGCCATCGCGCGCCATGCCGATGGCCGGGGCCATGAGGCGCGTGCGCGGCAGGACAGCGAACTTCTCGCGCGCAAGCTCCAGTCCGGCGACTGTGCCGGGAATGCCGACAGCCATGTGCCCGCGCGTGGAGAGCAGCGGGATCACCTTGCCCGCCTTGTCGAGATACATCGTCGGCGTGGCGGCACCCGGCGCGGTCTCGCGGAAATCGATGAAGCTCTGACGGCCATCGGCAAAGCGGATGGTCATGAAGCCGCCGCCGCCGATATTTCCGGCTTCGGGGAAGGTGACCGCGAGCGCATAGGCGACCACGATGGCCGCATCAACCGCATTGCCGCCTTCCTTGAGCACTTCGACCCCGGCATCACTGGCCAGCCGGTGGGCGGAAACGACCATGCCGTGCTCTGCACCCACCGGAACCTGCGAGGCCGCCATCAGCGGGCCGGGCAGAACGGTGCCGGTGATCAGGGAAAATGCCGCGAGGGCAGCGATTGCAGTCTTGCGCAGGGCCATCAGTCTTGTCCTCTTCGCCACACCTCTGCCCCCGCCAGAAACAAATGAAAAGGGGCGGGGAAGCCGAAACTTCCCCGCCCCTTTTGCTTGGCCCCATCCGTCAGGACGGTGGTGCCGAACTCAGTACTTCACACGGGCCCGGACGTACCAGAAGCCGCCGTTGAAGCCGAACGGACCGCCGTTACGCGGATAGATCTGGCCGTCGGCCGTGCTGCCCGTCAGCGTGTAGATCGGGTTCGAAGTCGTCGGCTTGATCCGGTCCGGCTTGGTGTTGAAGATGTTGTTGCCGCCCACGGTCAGGGTGAAGTTGTCCATGAACGTGTAGCTCACGTCCATGTCCGCCGTGACCTTCGCCCCGAACTGCTGGCCCGGGTAGTCGGTCTCGGCGCGCCACTGGCCGAAGTAACGACCGGCAGCACCGATCGAGAAGTTGCCGCTCGACCAGTTGCCCTGGAGGTTGAGGCGGTGCTTCGGTGCCAGGTTCTGCGCATCGACGCGCTGTGCGAGGCTGATCGAGGCCGGGTCCCACTTGGTAACGCGGTTCTTGTTGTAGTTGTAGGCCAGCGTCATGTTCAGCTTGCCGCCAGCAAGATCGGTCCGGTAGCTGCCCACCACGTCGACGCCGCGGGTGCGGATGTCGAGCGAGTTGGTGAAGAACTGGACGTTGCCGCCCACGCCCACCGAAGCGAGCTCAGGCTGCGCCACGATATCGGCTGCATCCACCACGAACGAACGCGAGATGAAGATGCGGTCCGTGACCTTGATCTGATAGGCGTCCACCGTCAGCGTCAGCGCGCTGGTCGGCTGGAACACGAAGCCGAAGCCGAAGTTGTTCGACTTTTCCGGCTTCAGGTTCTGGGCGCCATAGTACTGCGCCACTGCGCTCGTCACCGGGAAGGTGCCGACCTGCACCGCCTGACCGGCGAGGAAGTTGGTGGTGAGCACCTGAGCGTTGTTCTGGCCCGGGGTCGGAGCGTGGAAGCCCGAACCAACGGTGGCGCGCACCGCGACTTCGTCGGTCACGTGGTAAATGCCGTTGAACTTGTAGACGAAGCGTCCGCCGAACGAATCGTAGTGTTCATAGCGGCCCGCCGCACCGAGGGTGAGCTCCTTGGTGATGTCGGCTTCGGCGCCGACATAGACGCCCCAGCTCTTCTGGCGGCTGGTGCCGGCATACGTCGGCGAGGTACCGCCATAGCCGCTGGCCGCCGGAGCGAACGAACGGGTCTTCTCGCCGGTATTGGTGAAGATGCCCGAGCCCGGCGCCGTTTCGGCATAGAGATCACGGGCAATCGCGTAAGTACCGGCACCATAGGACTGGAGATCGCCTTCGGTGGCGGTGTAGCTTTCACGCCGGAATTCCGCGCCGCCCGAGAAGGTGATCGGGCTGGCGAGCCCAGCTTCGACCGCGTAGGTCAGGTCGAGGTTGGCGTCGAACTCCTTCTGGATCAGCTTGCCGAACTGGAAGCTGGTCTGCGAATCCGGACCGAACGACGGGCTGATCGAGTTGAACATCGAAAGATCGAGTTGGTTGCGGCTGAGCGAGGCCGACACGTCGTAGGTGAAGCCGCTGTCGGTGCTGCCCTTGTAGCCCAGGGTACCGATCGCCTGGTCGGTCTTGCCGACGAAGATCGGGGTGAAGCCGCCCGGATAGATCGAGCTCAGGTTGAAGACGTTGCTGTCCTTGACGAACGCGCCTGCAGGGCACGTCGGGTTACCGGCCGGGCACTGCGTCTTGTAGTAGGGCGCCTGGAACGCGCCGTTGCCACCAAGGCTGCCGGTCTTGAGCGAGCCGGTGCCATCGTCGAGTTCGAACGTGCTCGAGCCGACATAGTTCGAACGATAGTTGAAGCTTTGCTCGGCGCGGCTGTGCGCGAAGTTGCCGAAGGCGTAGATCTTGCTGTTGTCGGTCACGTCGTAGGCGGCGTTGACAACGGCCTTCCAGCCCTCGCTCGGCGAGTTGCCCCAGATCTGGGCAGGCAGCGGCGCGAACGGGATCTTGTCGGCCAGCGACGGGTTTTCCTCGGCGAAGCGCTTGGCCAGCGGACGCGTGACGCCGCGGCTGGTGCGGCCGTCGTTGTTGTATTCGCCCGAGATGTTGATGAAGCCGCGATCCGACTTCAGGCCGGCATTGGCAGCGATCTGGTAGCTCTCACCGTCGCCGGCATAGAACTGGCCGTAGCGGCCGACCATTTCGAAGCCGGCGTTGTCACGCAGGCCGTAGTTCAGCACGCCCGCGATGGCGTCCGAACCGTACTGTGCGGTCGCACCGTCACGCAGGACTTCGAGGCCCTTGATCGCGATAGCGGGGATTGCGGAAATGTCCGGGCCCTGCGAGCCGAACGACAGGCCGGTGTCACCACCGTTGTAGACCTGCACAAGCGCCGAGCGGTTGTAGCGCTTGCCGTTGAGCATGACGAGCAGCTGGTCGCCCGGAAGGCCGCGCAGCGAGGGCGCGCGCACGAAAGTCGAAGCGTCCGAGATCGAGTTCTGGCCGACGAAGAACGAGGGCACGAGGTTGCGGACCGAGTCCAGCAGGTTCGAAGTCGGCTGCGTGGCGATGTCGGCGGCGCTGATCACGTCGATCGGCGAGGCGGAATCGGCCACGGTGCGGTCGGTACGGCGGGTGCCGATGACCACGATGCTCTGCGCAGCGGCGGCATCATCGGCAGAGGCAGCAGTCTGCGCGAAGGCGGCCTGCGGAGCGGCTACGCCGCCAAAGGCAGCGACCGAAGCCAGCAACGCGCCGCGCAGGGCAAGGTTTGAAAGATTACGCACTAGTGGGTACCCCCTGATTGGACAGCCGGGCGTATTTTCCCCCGGTCTGGCTGCCGAATGCAGTGGGCCTTTGGATATTCTTTCGATTGAAAGAGTAAACAGGTTTGCAGGGCAAACCGGCCTGCGGACGCGCGAAACTCGCACAAGTGTGACATTTTTACTATTGCCAGTGCAGGCCCGCCACAAACATTTTTACTAGGTTTTTCATTGCAGTCTGTTACTCGCGCAGCGCTTCCTGCGAGATGCGGATCAGCGGGCCGAGCACGTAGTTCAGGATCGTCTGACGGCCCGAACGGATTGCCACTTCGCCGGTCATGCCGGGAATCACCGGCATCCCCGCACCGAAGCTGGCGCGCCCGGCATCAAGCCGCACGCGGTAGTAGAGGCCGCCCCGCGGATCCTGAATCGCATCGGGCGAGACATCGACGACCTTTGCTTCCAGCGAGCCATAGACCGTGGAATCATAGGCCGAGATCTTGATGCGCGCGGGCAGGCCCGGCCAGATGTTGCTGCGGTCCTTGGGCGCGATGCGCGCCTCGATGATGACCTGGCTGGCGGTAGGCACGATTTCGGCAACCGGCTCGCCGCCGCGGATCACACCGCCCACTGTGCGCACATTGAGCCGGTTGATCACGCCATCGACCGGTGCGCGGATTTCCTCACGCGCAACGCGGTCTTCCACCGCACCGAACTGTTCGTCGGCCTTGGCCAGTTCGAGCCGGAGGGCGGCGGCCTGCGCGCGGATCTGCTCCATGTCGCTGGCCCAGATCTCGCCGCGCCGGGCGGCGGATTCCCCCAGCCCGGCAGACGATTGCGGAATCTGGTTGGCCACATCGGCCATGCGCGTGCGCAGCGAAAGCAGCGCAGCGCGTTTGTCGAGCACGTCGCGTTCCGAAACCGCATCTTCGGCAAAGGCGCGTTCGAGCTTCGACAGTTGCTCCATCGCCAGCCGCTCTTCGTTGCGCAGATTGCCGAGGCGCGCCTGCAATGAGCCGACTTCGGCCGATTTTGCCCGGGCCTGCTGGTTGATCACGCCCACCTGGCTCATCCGCTGGGCGCGGCGCGAAGCGAACAGCCCTGCCTCACTCGCCGCGATTTCCGGGGCCTGCGCGGCCAGATCGGCAGGCGGCACGAAGCTTCCCGCGCCGGAAATCTCGGCATCGAGCCGCGCCAGCATGATGCGCTTGGCGACCAGATCGGTGCGCGCGCTTTCGATGGCAGCGCCGGTGGAGGCATTGCTGATGCGCATCAGCACCTGTCCGCGCGCCACGCGCTGCCCTTCCGACACGAGGATTTCCTTCACGATCCCGCCTTCCAGGTGCTGGACGAGCTGGTTTTGCGTGGAGGGCAGCACCCGGCCTGCGCCGCGCGTGACCTTGTCCACGGTGAACACCGCCATCCACAGCCCCGCGAGGACAAAGGTGATCGCCAATGCCTTGAGCAGACGGGACGGCGCGGCGATGCCGAGCCGCGCGCTCCACGGCAGGGCGGCACCGATGGGCTGGCTGGGCAGCGCCAGCCGTCCGCCCATTACAGCCTCTGCCTCTCCGGGGCGCAGATCTTCAAACAGGCTGGCCCCGCCAAGCGAGACGATAAGCGATTGGCGAAGGCGCGCAAAGCGCATGGCAGAACCCCGATGCAGCAAACCGTGAGGCCCAGCATTTACCGTTCATTATCCTTGTTTTGGCTTGCCCGCCGGATACGGGCAGTCCCCTAGCCCGCGCTTCACCCGGCGTTTTCCATAAACTGGCACTCCCGCCCCGAACTGGGGTAAACGCCATGCAAGACATATCTCCCGACCGGCCTGCCTCTCGCACCGGGCCGGGGCGGATCATCGAACGGCTGTTCGGCCGCCG
>JBIPOH010000117.1:0-9253 GCA_044379435.1 Novosphingobium sp. | reverse complement strand
CGGCACCGCCCGCAAGATCGGCGGAATAATCGAGCGATTCCAGATTGTCGTACAGGATGCCCGCGAGGGTGCCCGCGCCGCCTGCCACGAACACGCCCCGGCCCAGCGCGGCATTGCGTCCGCGCACTTCGAGCACATCGGTGCCGGAGCCGCCATCGGCGCGCCCCGCGTTCTCGAACACCAGCCGATCATCGCCCGCGCCGCCGTCCAGCGTATCCGAGCCGGTCGGCGCGCTGCCCGCGCGGATTTCCAACCCGAAACCGAAGAGCCGATCGTTTCCGCCCCCGCCGGTGATCGTGTCATCGCCCAGCCCGCCGCGAATGATGTCGGCCCCCGCGCCGGAGGTGACGACATCGGCGCCATCGGACAGCGCGATATCGAGCACATCGATGCTGGTCAGCCTGAGATCGGGGGCGACAATCGTGGTGTAGCCCAGCGTGAAGCTGAGCGGGCCGGTGCGTCCGGTATAGGCAAAGCGCAAGGTATCGGTGCCGGTGCCGCCGTTGACCGAGGCCTTGCCGCCCGGTTCGGCGGCGGTGCGCACGAGGACGATGAGATCGTTGCCCGTGCCGCCGGAGTAGCGGTCCTGCCAATCGCCATGGAGTTCGTCGTTGCCGCGCCCGCCATAGAGGAGGTCGGCACCGGCATCGCCGTGGATCACATCGTTGCCGATGCCGCCGCGAATCTCGTCGTTTCCGCCGCCGCCACGGATGAAATCGTCGTCGGGCTGGTCAAGATCGATGCCGCCGCGGATATCGGCAGGGGTGGTTTCATCATCCGGGCCGCCAAAGATCACTTCGGCCTGATCGCTGCCCTGAATCTGGTCGTTGCCGCCATCGCCGTTGATCCGGGTGATGAAGGCGCCGTAGTTGCCGCCCTTGGTCACTGAAATCACATCATCGCCAAGCCCGCCTTCGATCCGGCTGGCCGAGTTGGTGGCAAGGATGGTGTCATCGCCGTCCCCGCCCGAACCGACATCGCCGCCTTGCACGGCAAGGCCTCCGGGCGAGGCCATATCGCGCAGATCGATGAAGTCGTTTCCGGCATCGCCATAGAGCTGGTCGCGGCCCGCCCCGCCGACCAGCGTATCATTGCCGCCGCGTCCGCTGAGGCTGTCGTTGCCATTGCCGCCATAGAGCACGTCCTTGGCGGTGCCGCCGCCGATCTGGTCGTTGCCGGTGCCGCCGCCGGTCATGCGGATTGCCTCGATGCTGATCAGCACCGTGCCGAAGCTGCCGCCGCCTTCGCCGGGCAGGGTAATGGTGGTGGTGACGCCGCCGAAGGTCACCTTTTCGGTGACATCGCCCGATCCAGCGTCGACGTGAAAATCCTGCCCGGCGCCCAGCATGGTTCCGGAAGGAACCTTGAAGTAGAGCGTGTCGGTGCCGCTGCCGCCGTGATAGTGGCCGGAAAAGCCGCCGACGAGCACATCGTTGCCCTGTTCGCCGAACAGCTCATCGCGGCCGCTGCCCCCGTCGAGGTAGTCGTTGCCCTGGCCGCCGCGCGCGGCATCGTCGCCCTTGCCGAGGATGATCGCATCGTCTGCGCCGGTGGCGCGCACATCGAAGTGTTCGATGCCCACGGCGGTGGTGCCGTTGCTGAGCGTGATGTTGTTATCATAGACCATGGCCTGAGGGCGGGCGAAATCCGCGAACTGATAGGCCGCTGGCGCTGCTTCCTTGACCGCGACGACCCCCGTGCCGAGGATGAGGCGGTCCTGCGCGGGAAGCAGGCTGCTGGACTTGGCGCCTTCACCGAAGATCTGCATGCCGCTCATCTTGGTGGTGACGTTGAAGGTATCGTTGCCCGCGCCGCCATGCAGGATTGCCGTGGCCGCGCCCCAGAACTGGTCGTCGCCGTCTCCGCCATAGAGCGTGCCGCCGTCCGAGCCAGCATAGAGCCGGTCGTCACCGGCCACGCCGTTGAGCTCGTCCTTGCCTGTTCCGCCCCGGATCACGTCGTCGCCGTTGTCGCCCTCGGCCACGTCCTTTACGCCGTCGTTCTCGTCGACGAAGATGGCGTCGTCGCCTTCGCCGCCGCTGACGATGTCCTCGCCGCTCCCGGCGCGGATCGTGTCATTGCCGAAGCCGCCGTCGATGCCATCATCGCCCGCATCGCCAAACAGCGTGTCGTCTCCGCCATCGCCCGCCACCACGTCGTCGCCCGCGCCGCCGCGCAGGGTATCGGCCCCGTTCTGGCCAGCGATGATGTCGGCTCCGTCCATTCCGGAGATGCTGTCATTCCCGGCCTGGCCGTCGATGCTGTCGGCCTTGCTGCTGCCGGTGAAGGTATCGTCGCCAAGGCCCCCGCTCAGCGCATAGCGTTCGAAGCCGGAGTAAGTGACGGCCCCTCGCGTGGCCGTGGCCTTGAGCAGCGTTCCTGCGCCGCTATCGGATAGCGTGACGGTGAGGTCGGCGCTGAAGATCGCGAAATCGGCCATGAGCAGATCGTTGCCCGTGCCGCCGAGAATGGACTGGCCGCCCTTGAGCGAGATGTAGAGGTGCAGGATATCGTTGTCGGCGCCGCCATCATACGTGCCGGGGCCGCCTGCCTCGATCTCGTCGTTACCGGTGCCGCCGGTGATCGTCTCGGGCTTCAGGAGCAGCGAGAGCTCACCATAAAGCTGGTCGTTGCCCGCACCGCCGTCGATGGTGTCAGACCCCAGACCGCCGCGAATTTCGTCGTTACCGCCATTGCCGAAGAGCGTGTCGTTGCCCTTGCCGCCGAGGATCAGATTGCGGGAGGCATTGCCGTTGACGATGTCATCGCCGCCCAGCGCATTGATCTGCGCCTGCTTGTCGGCCATGTTCAGCGTTTCGCCTGCCTCGGTGCCTTTAACTGCAACGTGGGTATCGACCACGGTCACCATGTCGGGCAGCGTGATCGTGTAGTCCGAGCCTTTCTCGCCGATTTTCTGGGTGATCTGGAACAGGTCGAATTCGGGCGGGTGATAGAGCCAGTGCTCGAACTTCTTCTCGTCGATGAAGATCGGGTTCACGATCAGTTTGAAGTAGAGCAGGCCCAGTTCCAGCGTGGCCCTGGCATCGAGCGCGACCGTGCTGTCGGAATGGATGTGCAGCGTATAGCGCTCGGTAATTTTCGTCCCGAAGCGGTCGCCTTCGGAAAATGGCAGAGTGACGATGCTGCCGAAGGGCACGGCAGAATCGAACTTGGTAGTGAAGCCGCCGCCAGCGGCCTTCTCCTCCACCTTCACATGGCTATCGACCCCGGTGAGCGTGACCTTGAGATCCTGCGCAAGGCCAAGGCGCATGTTGAGTGAAAGATGGAGGAGGTTCCATTCGAGGATCACGTCGAGCGGATCGCTCAGCAACAGGGCGCTGCCGCCGCGCAGCACCTGGCCAATCACCGGAATGAATTCGAGCGGCATCACCTTGAGCAGCCCGATATCGGGCCCGGTGCCGCTGCTGGTCGCCGTGGCGCCGATCCCGCCGCTGGCCGAAACCGCAAGGTCGGGCAGGCGCGGCGCGGTGAGCGAGCCGAAGATGCCCTTGGTCGAATAGGTGATCGGCGGTTCGCCCTGCTTCAGATCGAACAGGTTGGTGGAGGATGACAGGTCCTTCGAAAAGTAGAAGTCCGAGGCATTCGTGTAGACCGAGCCGAACGGCGTGTAGACGTCGATATCCTTGAAACCGATGCCGAAATTGCCCGACGTCTTGACGCCGAGGCCGAGCACGCTTTCCCCGTTCTGGGGCAGGATGTTGCGCACGCCGAAATCGAACCGGGCATTGGCGGTGTTGAGATCATAGGCGCCGTAGAGATCGACGCGGCCATCGCCATTGGCATCGAAGGTGGCGTTGAAGGCTTTGGTGCCAGAGGCGCTGGCCTGCGTCTGGCCGAGGTTGAAGGTGTAGTTGAGCGCCAGCCCGAAATTGAAATCGGCAAAGAACTTCGCCTTGGCGCCAAAGCCCCCCGCGCTGGCCTTGATATCGATGTAGTCTGCGTCCGGCGTGTGTGAGGTGAAGGGGATATAGGCGATGTCGCTGTTGATCTGCTCATCGGTGAAGCGCGACAGGCCCACGCCGAAGTCTGCCGGATCGAGCAGGACGATGTCTTCACCGCCGGGGCCGGTTCCCCAGTTGTCCTTGAGGTCGGAAAACGTGGTGGTCATGCATTCTGCCCCGGTTCGATCCTGCACGGGCGGCACGCACGCAGATGGTGCCCGGCCCCTTCTTCAGAGCAGGCTAGGCGTTTATGCTAGCGGCCAATACCCCCCGCTTGGGGTATTGGAGCCTTGCCCGGCCCCTGAACCCGTGGCATTTGTTGAGATAAAGGGCCGCACTTCTGGCTGGCGACACTGCAAGACGACAGTGGTGCCAGACTACGCAAATCCACGTGGAGATTCGCGGTCCGATGGCGTCGCCTCATGTTCACCTCAAGCAATTGCGCCTGATTGCTGCGCTGGGCTTGCCCGCGCACCAGTCGATCGGCCTAATGGCGGGCGAGATCGAGCGCATGGTCGGCTGCGCGTTTGCCAACTTCTTCTGGCTCGATGCGGGGGGGCGCCCGGCGGACGCGTGGATGCGCGATGTGATCCCCTCTGCCATGGACGCCTTCGTGGGCAATCACGCCGCGCTTGAATCCGATCCGCGCGAGCCGACGCTCGACAAGCTGGTGGCGGCGGGCCTGCGCGTGGGGGCGGGCGAGGCGCTGTATGGCGCGCCCGGGTTCGAGCGCACGGTGGTCTACAACGAGGTGTTCCGGCCCTACCGGATCGCCGGATCGATCGATCTGGTGGTGCGCGATGCCAGCGGCGCGGCGCGGGGCGTGCTGATGGTGAACCGCAGCGCGAGCCATTGCGCCTTTGGTCTTGGCGAAAGGGCCCTGATCGGCGCGCTCCACGATCATGTGCTTGCCGCGATAACCGGGCCTCGGGCCGAGCGCGTTGGCGAGTGCAGCGCGGCGGCGGAGGAGAGCGGCTGTTTTCTGGCCGATGCGGCGGGGCGGATCGAGTATGTGGCGGGCAGCGCCATTGCGCTGGCGGCGCAGCACGCCGGCATTCCCATCGCGCCGGGCCGGATGCTGACCGCACTGGGCTGGCAGCTTACCCCTGCGCTGCACGCCTTGCTCGACCGGGCCATCGCCATCGCGCGCGGCCTCCCTTCGCCCCCGCCGTTCGATGTGCGGCGCACCCCGCATGGCGAGATTGCGGTGCGCGTGATGCCATGCCTGCCCGGCGGCGCTGTGGCAGGCGTGGATGGCAGCAGCGATGCCCGCAGCGCTGCCCGTTACATGATCTGCCTTGAGCGGCGCCCGCCGCTGGCGGCGGTGGTCCTCAGCCGGGCGGCGGCATTACCGCTGAGCG
The DNA here is from genome assembly GCA_044379435.1 of Novosphingobium sp. Classification (GTDB taxonomy): domain Bacteria; phylum Pseudomonadota; class Alphaproteobacteria; order Sphingomonadales; family Sphingomonadaceae; genus Novosphingobium. The sequence continues at coordinate 3,930 of JBIPOH010000117.1, read as the reverse complement.
CGCGCGAGCGGGAACTGGCCGTGCTCTTGGCCATGGGGCATTCCCCGGCCGAAGCGGCGGAGCGCATGGCGATCTCGCTCGCCACGCTGCGCACCTATGCAAAATCGGTCTATGCCCGGACCGGCGTGAACGGGCGCGAGGGGCTGGTAGCGCTGCTGCGCGGGATGTGACGGCGTTTCCCGTCTTGCCAGTGGCGCGCGGCGCGATCAGTTGCTACACGCAACGCATTCAGGTCATGGCCAAGGGGAGTGGTGAGCGTGGCGATCGAGGCAAAGGTCAATGGCAAGCCGGTAAGCTTCGCCGGTGAGGCGGACACGCCGCTGCTCTGGGCGATCCGCGAGGAACTGGGGCTGACCGGCACCAAGTTTGGCTGCGGGATCGCGGCTTGCGGCGCGTGCAGCGTGCACATCGACGGCGAAATCACGCGTTCGTGCAGCGTGCCGATCAGCGATGTGGCGGGCAAGTCCATCACCACGATCGAGGGCATTTCCGCAGCCGCTGGCACGCTGACGGCGCTGCAGCAGGCGTGGATCACGCATCAGGTGCCGCAGTGCGGCTATTGCCAATCGGGCCAGATCATGGCCGCCGCCGCGCTGCTGGCGAAGACGCCGAAGCCGACGGATGCGGATATCGATGCGGCAATGACCAATATCTGCCGCTGCGGGACTTATCCGCGCATCCGCGCCGCGATTCACGATGTGGCCGGCATGGCCGCAACCACCCCCGCCGCCAATCCGGCCTGAGGAGCAAGCACATGGGCATGATCCGCAGAACATTTCTGGTGGGCGGCATCGCGGCGATCGGCGGCGGCATCTTCGCGGTGCAGTATGGCGACAGCGCGGCGAAATCGCAGGCGGCCAAACTGACCGACGGCAAGGGCGGGCACAATTTCGGCACCTGGCTGCGCATTGGCGAGGACGATACCGTCACGCTCTATTCGCCGCACACCGATATCGGGCAGGGTTCGAACACCGGCCTTGCGCAGATGCTGGCCGAAGAGCTGGACGCGGACTGGAGCAAGCTGGCGGTCGTCTCCGCCCCTGCCGAAGCGGCCTTTGCCAACGCGGTGCTGGGCAAGGGCTTTTTGGCGGACATGAGCGGCTATCCCGGGATCATCGGGGCAATGCCGATGTCGATCATGGGGCTCCTTGCGCGTCAGCTCAATCTGCAGATCACCGGCGGTTCCGCGGCGCTGCGCTTCACCGGGCAGCAGGGTCTGCGCGTGCTGGGCGCGGGCACGCGGGCCGCGCTGATCGAGACGGCGGCGGGGCGCATGGGCGTGCCTGTGGGCGAGCTGACAACGGCGGACGGCAAAGTGCTCCATGCCAAGTCCGGCAAGGCGCTGCGCTATGGCGAACTGGCGGCAGAGGCGGCGACGCGCAGCCTTTCCAGCGAAGTGGCGCTGAAGGACCCCAAGGACTTCAAGCACATGGGGAAATCGATTCCCCGCTTCGACATTCCGGCGAAGGTCAACGGCACGGCGCAATACGGCATGGACGTGATGCAGCCGGGCATGCGGGTGGCAACGGTGATCGCGGCGCCCGTGCGCGGGGGCAAGCTGGAATCGGTTGATCCCAAGCCGGCCATGACGGTGGCGGGCGTTGAAAAGGTGATCAGCCTTGAAGGCGCGGTCGTCGTGATCGCCAAGGGGTATTGGCAGGCCTTGAAAGGCGCGCGGGCGCTGGCGCCGAAGTTCAGCGATGGCGGCAACGGGCTGATTTCCACGGCCACGATCTTTGCCGAGCAGGACAAGCTGCGCGGCGAGGGCGATCCCGACAAGACCGTGGGCGAAGGCGATGTCGATGCCGCGCTCAAGGCAGGCGGCGTGAAGGTGCTGCGGGCGGATTACCGCATGCCGTTCCTCCACCATGCGATGATGGAGCCGTTTGCGCTGACCGCGCACTACAAGGACGGGCACCTCGATGTTTGGGGCGGGATGCAGGACCCGCTCGGCGCCAAGGCCGCAGCCGCAAGCGCGGCAGGGCTGGGCGCAGACAAGGTGACGTTCCATCCGATGCTGATCGGCGGCAGCTTTGGCCGCCGCTTGCCGATGTACATGGAAGTGGTTGATCAGGTGGCGCGCGTGGCCATGCAGGTGCCGTTTCCGGTCAAGCTGATCTGGTCGCGCGAGGAGGAAGTCTCGCAAGGCGCCTATCGTCCGCAAAGTTCGGCATGGCTGACGGCGGCGTTGGGGCAGGATGGCAAGATCGCCGCGTGGCGCACCGATTTCGCCCAGCCGGAGGACGGCCTGCGCGAAGTGCCGTTTTTCTATGATGTGCCAGCGGTTTCGCGCAGGCATTTCAAGCAGGTTTCCAACCAGACTGTCGGCGCATGGCGCTCGGTCAACGCGACGCAGCACGGCTTCACCACCGAAAGCTTCATGGACGAACTGGCCCACGCGGCGGGCGCCGATCCGGTGGAGTTTCGCCTGAAGCACCTGAAGGCCGGTTCGCGCCACCGCAAGGTGCTGGAGGAAGTGGCCAAGCGCAGCGGCTGGGGCTCGCCCGTGGAAGCGGGCCGGGCGCGCGGCGTGGCCATGGTCGAATGCTTCAACACGATCGTGGCCCAAGTGATCGAGGCTTCGCTGGGCGAGGATGGCATGCCCAAGGTGCACAAGGCCACCGCCGTGGTCGATTGCGGCACGGTGGTGAACCCGGCTGCTGCCGAAGGGCAGATCCTTGGCGGGCTGGTCATGGGGCTTTCCTCCGGCATCGGTGAGGCGATCACGCTGGACAAGGGCGCGGTGCAGCAGAGCAATTTCAGTGATTATGACGTGCTGAAGCTGGCGAATGCGCCCAGCGTCGATGTGCATTTCCTGAACAGCGGCGCGGAGATGGGCGGGATCGGTGAACCCGGCCTGCCGCCCGCGACGCCCGCGCTGGCCAACGCGCTGTTTGCGCTGACGGGCAAGCGGGTGCGCAACCTGCCGATCAAGGATCAGGCGAAAGCCTGAGGGCGCGGCCGCGCTGCCTTGCAGGCTGTGCACAGAGTGAAATAAGTGCATTTAGCTAGTCCCAGGCGGCGGCGGCGCGGGCCGTCGGTCTGGGCATGGCAGGGGAGCACTGGACGAAAAGCATCCGATATGGGATCAATTCGTCCATGCTTTTGGGCACCTCGTCCAAACCATCGTGCTGACGTGCGCTCCCGACCGGTCTGGTCCGGGCGGCAGAGGCGCCGTGCGGCCGTTAACGATTGATATACTCCTGCTAGGTGATTCTGCGAATCAGGTGGAAGCGTTGGCGCTTGCGCTCGATGAGCTGGAGGTAGTGGCGGCGTGAACCTGGGGATGACGCGCAGCGACTATCGCGGCGCGACAATCGAGGATGCCGGCGCGCACAACACGCGCATCGTGCTGCGCGCGATCCGGGCGCAGGGGATGCTGACCAAGGCCGAACTCGCGCGCCAGACCGGGCTGGCCCACCCCACCGTGACCAACATCGCGCGCCGTCTGATCGAACGCGGCCTGCTGCGCACGGCGGGTATGCAGCGCGGCGGGCGCGGGCAGCCGGCCACGCGGCTGGTGATCAATGGCGAAGGCGCGCATGCCATCGGCATCAATGTCGACCGGGATCACGTTTTCATGGTGCTGGCGGACTTTGCCGGACGGGTGCAGGCGCGGCTCGATCAGGACATCGCCTCGGCCCTGCCCGAACAGGTGCACAGCTTCTATTCCCGCAATCTGGACCAGCTGCTGGGAGTGGCCGGGGTGGAGGCCGGGGCGATAACGGGAGTCGGCCTAGCCTTGCCCGATCAGCCGGACGGCGGCGCGCAGTGGTCCGCCGCCAGTCTCGAAGCCCTGTTTGCCGATCCGCTGGGACGGCCCGTTTTTGTTGAGACCGATGCCGCCGCTGCGGCCATCGGCGAAATGCAGTTTGGCCGCGGCTAGCGTGAGGCGAACTTTTTCTATCTGCTCATCGGCCATGGCCTGAG
>JBIPOH010000491.1:0-2593 GCA_044379435.1 Novosphingobium sp. | reverse complement strand
TTGCTTGGAAAGGCAACCAGCCTTCCCTGCGCAAGCATCCGCCCGATATGTTCGCCATTCCAGCGCCTCGAAGGCGCGGTTAATAGGTCCTGACCCTAGACGGCTACCGCAAGCTCCGTTGCCTGCAGAATCGCGCGCTTGGCATCCAGTTCTGCCGCTTCATAGGCCCCGCCGATCAGCTGCGGCGCAAGCCCGCGCGCGACCAGCTCGTCGTAGAGCCCGCGTGCCGGTTCCTGCCCCGCGCAGACGATCACGGTATCGACATCGAGAAGGCGCGGCTCGCCTTCGATGGTGATGTGAAGGCCCGCGTCATCGATGCGGTGATACTCCACCCCGCCCAGCATCTGCACGCCGCGTCGCTGCAAGGTGATGCGGTGCGTCCAGCCCGTGGTGCGGCCAAGGCCCTTGCCCACCGCGCTTGCCTTGCGCTGGAGCAGCCAGACCTCGCGACCGCTGGAGGCGACTTCGGGCACCACCCCGGTTACGCCGCCGCGCGGGTGGTTCTTGAAATCGATGCCCCATTCCTTGGCGAAGACGTCGATATCGAGCGAGCCCGGCGTACCCGCGTGGGTGATCAGTTCAGCCACATCGAAGCCGATGCCGCCCGCGCCCATGATCGCCACCTTCTGGCCGACTTCGGCCTTGCCGGTGATCACATCGACATAGCGCACTGCCTTGGGATGATCGATGCCGTCGATCTCGGGCTTGCGCGGCGTGATGCCGGTAGCGATGACGATCTCGTCGAAGCCGCCCGCTGCCAGCATGTCGGCATTCACGCGAGTCGCCAGCTTCAGTTCGATCCCGTTCACTTCGATCATCCGGCCGAAATAGCGGATCGTCTCGTCGAACTCTTCCTTGCCGGGGATCTTGCGGGCGAGGTTGAACTGGCCGCCGATCTCGTTCGCCGCGTCAAACAGCGTGACCTTGTGCCCGCGCCCGCTGGCAATGGTGGCATAGGCAAGGCCCGCCGGCCCAGCACCGACCACGGCGATGCGCCGCGCCGTCGTGGCAGGCTCCACCGTGATCTCGGTTTCGCGGCAGGCGCGCGCGTTGACGAGGCAGCTGGTGAGCTGCCCGGTGAAGGTGTGATCGAGGCAGGCCTGATTGCAGGCGATGCAGGTGTTGATTTCGTCCTCGCGGCCTTCCCATGCCTTTTTGACCAGATCAGGATCGGCCAGCATCGGCCGCGCCATCGAGATGAGATCAGCGTCTCCGCGCGCCAGCACTTCTTCGGCCACATGCGGCATGTTGATGCGGTTGCTGGTGATGAGCGGGATTGAAACCGCCTCGCGCAAGCGGCCCGTCACCCCGGCGAAGGCCGCGCGCGGCACCATCGTGGCGATGGTCGGCACCTGGCTTTCGTGCCAGCAGAAGTGCGTGCTGATCACGTCTGCGCCAGCGACTTCGAGCGCCTTGGCAAGGCTGGTGACTTCTTCCCACGCGAGGCCGCCTTCCAGCATGTCCATCGCGGAGATGCGGAAGATCAGCATCTTGTCGTCTCCCAGTGCTGCGCGCGCGCGCTTCACCACTTCGACCGCAAAGCGCATGCGGTTTTCCCACGATCCGCCCCAGCGATCAGTGCGCTGGTTGGTCTTTTCGACAAGGAAGGTGGAGATCAGATAGCCTGCGGAGCCAATGATCTCGACGCCGTCATAGCCTGCTTCGGCCGCCAGCTTCGCGCAATTGGCGAAGGCGGCGATCTGTTCCTCGATGCCTGCCTCGTCCAGTTCGACAGGCGCATTGCGCGCGAGGCGCGAGCGCACTGGCGAAGGCCCTACCGGCTCGCGCACATTGGCCATCGAACCGGAATGGAGGATCTGCATGCAGATCTTCACCTCGGGGTCCGCCGCATGGACGGCATCGGTCACCGTGCGGTGCAGCGGGACTTCCGATGGCTCACTGAGCTTCGCGCCGCGCCCGCCGCTTTCGTGCGGGGTGATGCCGCCGGTGATGATCATGCCCACCCCGCCCTTCACGCGCTCGACGAAATAGGCCGACAGCCGCTCCGCCGCGTTGGGCACGTCTTCCAGACCCGAATGCATCGAGCCCATGATGATGCGGTTCTTGAGCCGGTGCCCCCGGATGGTGAGGGGCGAGAACACGCGCGGGTATTTGGGATGCGTCATCGTCGGGTTTCCGTTCAATCTGGAATATAGTTCGGAGCGCGCTTTTCGAGGAAGGCGCGCATCCCTTCGGCGAAATTGGGGCTGGCGGCAGTCATCAACTGGTTGCGGTTCTCGATGGCCATCGCCGCTTCAAGGCTGGGCGCATCGACCGCGAGGTTGAGCCCCTCCTTGGTCATGCGCAGCCCCTTGGGCGATGCGGCGAGCAGTTCGGCGACATAGCCCTCGCCCACCGCTTCCAGCTGGTCATCGGGCACGACTTCGCTGACGAGGCCCGTCGCCAGCGCGCGCGGGGCGTGGATGAAGCGGCCCGTGAGCATCAGTTCGGACGCGACTGAGGTGCCGACAAGACGCGGCAGGAAATAGCTCACGCCCATGTCGCACGAGGAAAGCCCCAGCTTGATGAAAGCGGCATTCATCTTGGCGCTTGTCCCCGCCACCCGGATATCTGCCGCCAGCGCAAAGGCAAA
>JBIPOH010000510.1:0-2596 GCA_044379435.1 Novosphingobium sp. | reverse complement strand
ATCTGGCCTTTATTTTGAGAACTCGTTTTTTGATAGATATACTGAATATTGGTTGTCTTACCACCTAGACCTGGTCCGTAATAGACGATCTTGCAGTTAATTTCTTTTGTATGATAGTTAACAAATGACATATTAAATTCTACCCGGTGAAAAGAGACGATCAATTTCCTCGTCTGAAATATCCTTAAATAGGAAGCCTTCACGATTTGTTGTTATTATTTTTTTTGCAGAGGGAACACTTTCGGCGAAAAATATTTTATCCATTTCGTCTTTAATAAGTGCAACCTGTCGTTTCAATTGACCTGGATTTAAAAAATCCTGATAAATCGCACCAAGAAAATATCTCTTTCCCGCTATATTTAGCGGGAATAAATAAATACCTTGTGAAGAAGTATCAAATCCAAGACGAAACTCCATGATATTTTGATTGGGATTTGCTAGTCCCATCAAGGCTTCGGAAGCTTGCCAAACACCACTCACGAGCGCAGAAACAGATGTTGTTGTATTATTCTGAACTGAGTCATAAATTGTAATACCATCATCCCTAGTCACAAAGAGACGAGCTTTTATACCCACTTTTTTTGGTTCTAAAATCACCTTCATTTTTTCAGTTATATTTAGCGACTTCATTTAAAATCTCTTCCGATTTTCAAGAGCTTTAGAAATAGTCATTGGGTCAAGGAACTCTAAGCTTCCTCCAATCGGAACACCAAATCCAATTCTTTCAACTCTCACACTCTCTGGTAGAAGCGATTTTAAATAAGAACAGGTCGCATCACCTTCAACCGAAGGATTAATGGCAAGGATCACTTCCTGAACATTCTTTTCAACGATTCTGTTTTTTAGTTCATCCATTCCAAGTTCGTCAGGCCCAACACCGAGTAGCGGGTTAAGTACACCACCTAAAATATGGTAGAGGCCCTTAAAGTTTCCGCTTTTTTCAATTGCCATAAGATCGGAAGCATTTTCAACGATGCAAATGGTCTGAAGAGACTGGCGATTCGTATCTGAACAAACTGAACATAATAAACTATCAGCGAACATTCCACATTCTTGGCAAAGCTTAAGATCCTTCAGTGCAATCAGGGAAGATCCAACAGTATTTAGTTCCTGATGTTTCCAATGAGTCATGCTCATTACCATACGAAACGCGGTTTTTTCACCTACGCCAGGCAATTTAGTTAAAGCAAGAACAGCATTTTTGATCACTTCAGGAAGTTCAATCATTAAAAAAGTCCTGGGATATTCATTCCACCTGTAACTTTAGACATCGCCTGTTGAACCATATCCTGAGATTGTTTCATCGCCTGATTAACAGCTGTAAAAACCAATTCTTCAAGAGTGGCTACATCATTTGGATCAACACAATCCTTATTGATTGAAATACTGATTAATTGCTGCTTTCCATTTACCTTAACTTTTACCATACCGCCACCAGCAGATGCTTCAACTTCTCTTTCGGCCAATTCATTTTGAAGCATCGAAAGCTTTGCTTGCATTTGTTGGGCCTGTTTCATTAGATTGTTCATACTCATAGGAGCTCCTATTCTTTATTTAAGATGATCTTATCAATCTTTGAGTTGAAAATTTTTTCTGCCTCTTTAACAAAGGGGTCATTTAAAATTTTCTGGCGACGTGCCTCATTTCTGTTATTCATCGCCTCATCGTCAATCTCTATTTTCGTTTTAAAATTTTTATCTCTCTTCTCTGCCTGAGTTAATAAATAAGTTTTAAAATTAATTTTCTCTATCTCAATTTCAAAAAAATCAGCTAAGTGACTTTTTACTCTGGCCCATGTTTCACGCTCATCTACATACTCTTTTAAGACAGAAGCTTCTTCTGGAAATGCTACTTCTATCGTTAATGGTACAGAATTGGGATCTATTTCATGTAATAAGTTTGCATGACCGAGATTCGCTGAAGTTGCGGGAGATGTTTGGCTCAGATAAGTTAGAAAATCGTTCCAACTCTTAGCCTTCTGAGGCCCAGCAACGGGAGCACTCTTCATCACAGGAGAAACAATTTCAGATTTTGCTGCTTGAGGGATATCCCCAAGCTTAAGATCATCACCGTTTAAAATCGATCTTCTAAGACAAATTTTTTGAAGTATGATGAGAATTACTTTTTCAGGATTCATTGTGGACAATGCCCAATTAAAATCTTTTACAAGTGTTTCATATATCCAGAACAACTCAGCAATACTTACATCCTCAAGGGAGCCGCGAGAAATATTTTCTTCCTTTTATAATGCTTCCTGCTCATCAATAGAATTTATAACAATGTAGAAACCATCAAGGATTTGATCACAGAGTTTTTTTAGATCAATATTTTCTTCAATCAGCTGTGTATAAATCTTAGAACAAGTTTTTGAGTCACCTGTGAGGATACTTGAAAGTAAACCTTTCATGGCCGAGCCACTGGCCAAGCCAAGTGCCAGCGTGAGGGATTCCTCAGTGATAGTATTATTTCCAGAAAGCCCCAAGACCTGATCAAAAATAGACAAGGTGTCTCGGACAGAGCCCTTTCCAAGTTCGGCTAACTTATTGGCAATCTTTGGAGTTGAAAAAGTAATCCCTTCAACTTTTGCAATATGCTC
>JBIPOH010000115.1:0-9330 GCA_044379435.1 Novosphingobium sp. | reverse complement strand
GCCGTAGGTGCTGCCATGCGTGCCGATCACCATACCGCGCGCCGCGCGCTCGGTGGCGAGGCAGGCCCCCAGCGGGAAGCCGCCACCGATGCCCTTGGCAGTCGCCATGATATCGGGCGTCACGCCATATTGCTCATAGGCATAGAGATCGCCCGTGCGCGCCACGCCGCACTGCACTTCGTCGAAGATCAGCATGAGATCATGCTCGTCTGCGAGATCGCGCAGCCCCTGCAGGAACTCCGGCGCAGCATCGCGGATGCCGCCCTCGCCTTGAATCGGCTCAACCAGAATGCCCGCCGTGTTTGGTCCGATGGCTGCCCGCGTGCCTTCGAGATCATCGAAGTCGACATACCGGAAGCCTTCCAGGAGCGGCATGAAGCCCTTGTGCATCTTCTCCTGATTGGAGGCACTGATCGTGGCCATCGTGCGGCCATGAAAGGCATTCTTGAACGTGATCAGCTCATAGCGTTCGGTATTGCCGACATGCTGGTGATAGGCACGCGCAGTCTTGATCGCGCATTCCACTGCCTCGGCGCCGGAATTGGTGAAGAACACCGTGTCAGCGAACGTCAGGTCGACCAGTCGCTGCGCAAGGTGCTCGCCTTGCGGGCTGCCATAGAGGTTCGACACATGCATGAGCGTGGCGGCCTGCCGCTGGATTGCGCCGATCAGGTGTTCGTTGCTGTGGCCGAGCAGGTTGACCGCAATGCCGCTGGCGAAATCGAGATAGCGCGTGCCGTCCTCGCTGATCAGATGGCAATGCTCTCCGCGCACCGGACGCACGCCGCACCGGGGATAGACGGGCATCAACGGAGTGATCGACATGAGACGCTTCCTTCCTGCTTCGGCTCCCGCTGCGCCGGGAGTGTTATCGTAAACGACAAATGGCGACCCCGAAGGGCCGCCACTTGCAAATGCATCAGGGCACAGTTCTGCTGCTGGAAAGCCGCAGGCGATGCGCCGATCTCAGTCTTGTCGGGGCACCAGGTTCACAGCCGAGTGCTTGCCGCGCCGGTCGACTTCGAGGTCGAACTCAAGCTTGTCGCCTTCGTTCAGCTCGCGCATGCCCGAACGCTCGACCGCGCTGATGTGCACAAAGGCGTCCGGCTGGCCGTCATCACGCGTGATGAAGCCGAAGCCCTTCATCGCGTTGAAGAACTTAACCGTGCCGGTGGCCTTCTCGCCCGTCAGCTGACGCTGCGGTGCTGCGGGCTTGGCCGCCACCGCGATCACATCGCCAACGACCTGAAGATCGGCTGCCGAAACCTTGCCGCCACGATCGACGAGGTTGAATTCGAGCTGCTGCCCTTCCGCCAGACCTTCAAGCCCAGCCCGCTCGACTGCGCTGATGTGAACGAACACGTCCTCACCGCCGTCTTCACGCTGAATGAAGCCGAAGCCCTTCTGGGAATTGAAGAACTTGACGACACCCTTGCCGGTGCCGACGACCTGTGCCGGCATGCCGCCGCCACCACCACCGCCACCGCCGCGCGGGCCGCCGAAGCCGCCGCCACCGCCGCCGCGCGGGCCGCCGAAGCCGCCACCACCGCCGCCGCCGAAGCCGCCACGGTCACCGCCGCCGAAGCCGCCGCGATCGCCGCCGCCGAAACCGCCACGACCGCCACCGCCGCCGAAGCCGCCGCGGTCAAACCCACCGCCAAAGCCGCCGCCGCCACCGCCGCCGTAGGGGTCAAAACCGCCTTCGTCACCGAAACCATCGCGCTTGTCGCGTCCGCGACCCCGCCGCCCTCTGTCAAAACCCATAAAAACCAATAAACCTTCGTTCCGCCCCTGCTTTCCTGGGTGCCGCAGGCCGGACGCGGTTGCCGGCGGCACAACAAGGGAAATTTGCGAGACTCCGCTCGCCTGATCCTCTGCACCAAACACTATAGCCAACAAAAGCCTCCAGCGCGAACGGATTCGTTGCTTCCCACAACTTGCGGGACAATCGGTGTGGCCATTGTGCCATGTCAGGGTGGCTCTTGCCCTTGGCGGGAGGTTTGGGCAAAGCATCTCGCCATGAATCTGCTCCCCCTTCTGGCCGATCCATCGGCTTGGGCCGCGCTTGTCACTTTGATCCTGCTCGAGATCGTGCTGGGCATCGACAACCTCATCTTCATTGCCATCCTTTCGAACAAACTGCCCGCTCACCAGCAGGCAAAGGCGCGGCGCATAGGCCTGCTGATGGCGCTTGGGCTGCGGCTTGGGCTGCTTACGCTCATCGGCTGGATCGTAACCCTCACCGCGCCGCTGCTCGATCTGGGCCTGACCGCCGGTGCGGACGATCATGGCAGGCCGCTGTTCGAGACCGCACTGTCCGGCCGCGATCTCATCCTGATCGCGGGCGGGCTGTTTCTGCTCTGGAAGGCGACCAAGGAAATCCACCACACCATCGACCCCGAACCAAGCGGCGAACTGCTTGACCACAAAGGGCATCCGCAAGTCGCCGCGGCCAATTTCGGGGGCACTATCGTCCAGATCATCGCGCTCGATCTCGTGTTCTCGATCGATTCGATCCTGACCGCCGTCGGCATGACCGATGAGCTCGCGATCATGATCGCAGCAGTCGTCTTCACCGTCGGCCTGATGATGCTGGCCGCAGATCCTCTGGCAAGGTTCATCGAGCATAACCCCACGCTTGTCATGCTCGCGCTCGCCTTCCTCGTGATGATCGGCTTCGTCCTGCTTGCCGATGGCTTTGGCGCGCATATTCCCAAGGGCTACATCTATGCCGCGATGGGCTTTTCGCTGTTCGTCGAACTGCTCAACATCATCGGACGCAATCGCCGCGCGAAAGCCAGAGCCACGGCTTGACCGCACACCGCCACATCACACGCACTACCGCACAGGGGCCGACCGCATGTTCCGCAAGATCGACGAAAAGACTTACGCCAGCCCCCAGATCGAGGTGGCCGACATCGCCGAAGCCAGCGCGCTCGGCATCGGCATGATCATCAACAACCGGCCGGAGGGCGAATCGGGAGACCAGACCCCGGGGGCAGAAATCGAAGCTGCAGCACTGGCCGCAGGCATCGCCTATGTTGCCATCCCGGTTACGCACGCCGGTTTCTCAATGCCGCAGGTTGAGGCGATGGAGGCTGCCCTGACCGCAGCGGGCGACAAGCCCGTGCTGGCCTATTGCCGGTCGGGCACACGCTCAACGCTGCTCTGGGCGCTGACGCAGGCGCGTCTCGGCATGCCCACCGACGCGATTGCCGCCCATGCCGCTGGGGCCGGCTATGATGTCGGCCCGATCCTCCCGCAGCTCGATTTCCTGGCGGCTCAGCCGCGCTGAGGCAGAGACACGGCTGATGGACTCGCTTGTTGCATTCCTCGCCCTGCCCGGGGTCGCGGTTGCCGTTCAGGCCGCGACGTCGCTGGCCGCCGTGCTGCTGGTCTTCCTGCTGGTGCGCGCCCTGAACCTTGGCAGCGATGTACGCATCACCGATGAGGCCGAGGCCCGCGCACTGGCCGAACAGGCCCGCTGCGGGTTCGATCCGGTCGAGGTTGCGCTCGATCGCGCGCGGATCGGTGCGCTGCTGCGCAATGCCGCCGGAGAAGTCATGCTGATACGCCGCCATGGGGCCCGGTTTGCCGCGCGCGTGCTCACCTCACACGCCGGTGCACGGCTTGATCGCGGCTTCCTTACGCTTTCCACCGCAGACCCCCATTTCGGCAGCATCACGCTGGATCTGGGCGATCAGGCGCAAGTCTGGGCGGCAAGCCTCCGCAGGCTCGGAGGGCGCGCGTGAACGATCTTGCCGCAGCTGTTCTGGCCACGCTCAGCCAGCCGATCCCAAACGCGGTTGATGTCATCGCCTATGCCGTTCCGGCCTTCATCGCGCTGATCCTGATCGAGATCGCGTGGGCGCGCCGCCACGCCCCCGATGCCTACGAACCGCGCGATATGCTCACCTCGCTGCTGATGGGGCTGGGCAGCACCATTGCAGGCGTACTGGTTGCTGGGGCCATTCTCGGCGCGGCACAGTGGCTCTGTCTCCACCGCGTCGCCACCGTGCCCTATGCCTGGTGGTCGTGGCTGGCCGTACTGCTGCTCGACGATTTCAACTACTACTGGGCGCACCGCACCGGCCACCGCGTACGCTGGTTCTGGGCGGCGCATGTCAACCATCACACCAGCCAGCACTACAACCTGAGCACCGCACTGCGCCAGACGTGGACCGGCTTCTTCGCGCTCTCCTTTGCCTTCCGCATCTGGCCGGCGTTTGTGGGCGTACCGCCCGAAATGCTGCTCACCGCAGGGGCGATCAACACCGTCGGGCAATTCTGGATCCACACCGAGGCCGTGCGCCGGATGCCCGCGTGGTTCGAGTGGATGTTCAACACCCCGTCGCATCACCGCGTCCACCACGCGACGAACCCGCTCTATCTCGACCGAAACTTTGCCGGGGTGCTGATGATCTGGGACCGCATGTTCGGCACCTTCCAGCCCGAGCTTGACGAAGAACCTGCCCGATACGGCGTGATCCGCCAGCTTGGCACCTTCAATCTGCTGCACAGCGTATTCCACGAATGGAAGGGCATGCTGGCAGACTTCGCGGCCGCGCCCATGCGCTACAAACTCGCCTATCTCGTGCGCGAACCCGGCTGGAGCCATGACGGCAGCAGCGACAGCAGCGATACAATCCGTGCCCGCTGGCTGGCGCGCAATGGCGTCCTAGCGCCCGATCAGCCCGAGCGCATGGCGGATGAACAGATCGCGGTCAGCCACCCATAGGGCTTCATCCGAAAGGCGCGGGTTCACATAGGTCCAGCCATCAGCTGAATAGACCTTCGCGAATGTCCCGCGCGTGCCAAACGCCAGCGAAACGGCTCGCTGTTCGGCGCGAGTCGTCATGCCCTCGCCCACCACGGTTGCGGTCCCCGGCTCGAACCCGCGCCCCCACGGCCGCAAGGCAAACACGAAGGGTTCGTTGCGGAAGCTGCGCACGTCGGTGTTGAAAAACACCGAGAGGTAGACCTGATCGAGCGCCTCCAGCGCAGCGGGCTTCATCTGCCACTCGGGCCGCGCGATCACCGGCCAGGGATAATGCTGCGGATTGCCGTAAAGGATCTCGCTGCGCAGATCGACCAGCCCCTCGCGCGGCTCCTGCAACGGCTGCACCCGCTCGATCTTCAGGCCATTGACCCAGGTAAAGCCGAACGAGGATGCGTCGATCAGCGGCATCGCAGAAGGCGAACCGACGCCCGGCATGTTGGAAACGGTCACGTTCTCGTAGACGCGCAGGTACGCCTTGTCCTTCAGCTGGTGCCCGCTGGCCACGTTGCCCCCGCCCTTCTGGCCCTGCCAGCGCACATTGCGGAAATGGGAAACCAGCGTGCCGTTGATATAGGTGCTGTGTTCCTGATCGACATTGCTGCCGACATTGCCCGCGATCTCGCTGTCTTCGATGTAGAGCATGGTTTCCCCGCCCGGCGCGAAGATCGCATTCTTGCCGCCGAAGAACTTCGACCGGCGCACCACGGCAGTAAACAGCCCCGGCGGCGCCCCGCCATAGGTTTCCAGATGCAGCAAACCCATCGCCTGGATCGCGCCCGGAAACTCCAACGCGATGTCGCGCATCTCGAAGTGGATGCGGTTGCGCCCCATTTCCAGCGCCCGCATCGGCAGCGCCGCCCATTCATCGCCCGAACGGAACGTCACCCGCTCACCGGGGATTGAGGACCGGAAGACATACTGGGTGCCATCAAGGTTGCCGATGATGTTCGGCAGCATCGGCGCAAAGGGGTAGACGCAAGGCCGCCCCATGCGGTCGCGCGCCTCGTAGACATATTCCAGGCCGCCTTCGGCCCGCCCATAGAGCGACGCTGCGTCGTTGCCCTGATAGACCTCGCGCCCCGCGGCCTGCGACGCATCGCATTTCACGAAGAACCGGTTGGCCGGGCGGCGCAGGCCCAGCATCGGCATGTAAAACGGATAGCTCGCATCGCGCGCGGCGAATTCGGCGGGCGTTTGCGGTGCAGGCAGTTCGGGCGGAACCACAGGCTGAAGCGGCGGCCGGGCCGGAGCAGGAGCCGCCCGCTGGGCATTGCCCCGCGCCGCCGTCTGGGCGTTCGATTCGCCGCTCATTCCGCTGCAGCCGATCACCCCCAGCAGGGCGGCACTTGCCGCCAGCGTCAGGGTCAATGCCGGTCTTGCCATCCTGCCCGCCATGGGGAGCACCTCGCGCTTGCGCAGCGACTGCGATCGTCGCTCACCCGCACTTTAGGCGCCTGTCGGTTAAGGCGCCCATAACCAGCCAGCTTCCGGTTAGGCCGCTGGCATCTGCTGGCTGGAACAATGGAAGCCCCCGCCGCCAGCCAGCACGGCATCGGCCATCAGCCCGATCACCGCATGTCCGGGAAACAGCTCGGCAATCGCCGCCACGCCATCATCGTCATGCTGCGTGCCGAACACCGGCACGATCACCACATTGTTGGCGATGACGAAGTTCATGTAGCTCGCTGGCTGGATCACCCCGCCCCATTCGACATGGCCGGGCGAAGGCACTTCGATCACCTCGACGCCGAAATCCCGCGCACGCGTCGCTGCATCGGCATAGATCGCAGCATTGGGATCGCTCGGCCCCGTCGCGCGGGGCAGCGCCAGCCGATTTGGCGCAACGAACCGCGCAAGATTGTCGACATGGCCATCGGTGTGGTCGTTGATGAGGCCGTCACCCAGCCACAGCACGCGGTCGAAGCCCAGATCACGCGCCAGCCGCATTTCGAGATCGGCCTTGGCCAGCGCCGGATTGCGATTGGGATTGAGCAGGCACTGCCCGGTCGTCGCGACCAGCCCCGTGCCATCGCCATCGAGCGCACCGCCTTCCAGAATCCAGTCGCAGCGATCCGCCGCCAGCCCCGCGCTCGCCGCCATATCCGCGCCGATCGCCTCGTCCCCCGGCATCAGATACTTGCCGCCCCAACCATTGAAGCCAAACAACCGCGCGCGGCGCTCGCCAGTCTGCGAACCTTCTGGGCCGCACACCACCAGCGGCCCGGTATCACGCAGCCACACATCGCCATAGACCCGGCGCTCCAGCGTGACGGCAGCCGAAACGAGGCTGCGCGCGCGCGCCTCGTTCGCACCGTCGCGCACGATCAGCCGCACCTCCTGCCCGCTATCGGCAACCGCGTTGGCAAAGGCGGCGATCTGAACTTGCGCGGCCGCGATCAAGCCCGACCATTCCTCCGCCAGATGCGGAAAGCCGATCCAGAGCCAGTCCTGCGGGTGCCATTCGGGCGGCATCCGCAGCGTGGTGTCGGTCATCGCGATGGCTCCTTACTTCGCTGCCACTGCGGCGCGGCTCTTGTCGCGCACTGCCCGGAACTCGTCATTCGGGTGCCAGTTGGGCCATGCACTGCTATCGGCCAGCTCGCGGCCAAGCCGGTAGAACAGCTTCACATCCTGCACCATGCCCGAGATGTCCCAGCTTTCCTGATACGCATCGCTCGGCTGGTGATAGCGCACATTGGTATAGTCATCCGAAATCGCCGCGCCCGCGGCCTTGCCGCCCTTCACCAGATCGGTACCGCGCTCCACAGCAAACATCGGCACACCCCGCTTGGCAAAGCTGAAATGGTCAGACCGGTAATAATAGCCGCGCTCGGGATGATCCTCAGGCGCTTCGGTGAGGCCCATCTCGCGCTCCACCTTGCGCAGGATCGCGGTCAGTTCGGATTTGTCACCGCCGGTCACGGTCACATCCTTGGCTGGGCTGCCAACGGGCAGCGCATCCATATTCACCCCGCCCACGGTCTGCGCCAGCGGAAACAGCGGGTTCTGCGCATAGTATTCCGAACCGAGCAGCCCCGATTCCTCCAGCGTCACCGCCAGAAACACCTGGCTGCGCGCGGTCCTGCCCGCCGCCCCGTTCATCTTGGCGAGCGCCGCCAGCGCTGCAATCCCGGTCGCGTTGTCCACCGCACCGTTGCAGATATCATCGCCTGTCGCATCGGGCTTGCACCGCCCCAAGTGGTCCCAATGCGCGGTATAGAGCACATATTCTTCAGGCTGCGTTTTGCCCGGCAGAATGCCGATCACATTGTGCGAATTGGCCTTTTCAATCGTGTTGTCGAACGACAGGCTGGCCTTCAAGCCCAGCAGCACTGGGTTGAACCCCTTGGTGCCCGCCGCCGCCGTCAGCGCTGCCAGATCCTGCCCCGCCGCCCTGAAAATGGCCTCAGCCACTGCCTTCTGCACCCAGCCGTTCGCCACCGTCTGATCCGCGCCGTCATTGACGGTCTGCACGAAATGCTGCGCGCCAGACCAGCTCGAATCGATCACCTGCCAGCCGTAAGCCGCCGGGAAAGTGTCATGAATGATCAGAGCCCCGGTCGCGCCCTGCCGCGCGGCTTCCTCGAACTTGTAGGTCCAGCGACCGTAATAGGTCATGCGCCGCCCGCGAAACAGCCCGTCCTCGCCGTCCATCGCATAGTCCGGGTCGTTGACAAGGATGACCGCAGTCTTCCCCTTCATGTCGATCCCGGCATAGTCGTTCCAGCCCAGCTCGGGCGCATTGATGCCATAACCCACGAACACCAACTCGCTGTCCTTCACCTCCGTATGCGGCGTGATGCGGTAGCTCCCCGCCACGAACTCGCTTGAAGGCTTGAAGGTCAGCGTCTGCTCCGCACCGGCCACCACCAGCGGGCTGCGATTGATGCCGGTGATCGTCGCGGTCGGCACGTCCTGCAGCCAGTTGCCCTTATTCCCCGGCTGAAGCCCGGCAGCCTTGAATCGCGCGATGATCGCCTCCAGCGTCTTGGGCTCAGCCGCCGTCCCCGGCCCGCGCCCTTCATATTCGTCGGAAGACAGCGTACGGATTGTCTCGCGCAACAGCGCTTCATCCACCGTCGGCACGGCGGGCGCGGCCATGCCCTCCGCCAGCGGAAGCACCAGCGAAACCCCGCCCAACAGAGCAAACACACCGCGCGCAAACGGCTTGCTGATCTTCATTCTCGCTACCTTCCCGAAAATTCCAAAACGCCGCATCCGGCATGGCGGGCACAGGTGGCAGAGCCCCCGCCCGCTGGCAAGCTGCACGCCTGCCCTTGCCTGACGCCTCCGCTTGATCCCGCGCCGCCGACCGGGCATCGCACATCCATGAATGGTATTACGCCGCATCCGGACTGGGCATACGCCCTCCAGCGCGCCCGCACCGAAGCGCCCTTTCTGGCGCGCGGCCTGGACCGGCTGCCCGATCTCGAAGCCCTGCTGGCCGCTGGCCGGATCGAAGATGCGCTTGCCGCCGCCCATGCCGCCGGGACGGACGCGTCCGACACAGCGATTGCGCTGCGCCGCCGCCGCCTCGCGCTCGCCGTGGC
>JBIPOH010000489.1:0-2607 GCA_044379435.1 Novosphingobium sp. | reverse complement strand
CAGCGAAGGCAGCGCCGCGCGCACGCGTTCGCGGTAATCGAGGCCTTCGGCCACCTGCCCCGCCGTGACCAGCACGACCAGATCCGCATCGCGCGTCAGGTACGCAAGTTCATGCGACTGATAGCGCGCGTTGATCGGCACCGCGACGGCCCCGGCCATGGCGATGCCATAGAAGGCCTCGATGAACTCCGGGCAGGTCGGCATGAACAGGCCGACATGCTGGCCCGGCTGCACGCCCAGCGCGATCATCGCGGCTGCCCAGGCCCTCGCGGCGGCATCAAGCCCGGCATATGTGATGCGCCGGTCCGGGAAGACCAGCGCTTCGCGCGCGGCGAAGGTCTGCGCCGAAGCGCGGATCATGCCGCCCATCGTGAGGATGGCAGCGGTTGCGGATGGCGGCTGAGTGGTCATGCATCCCCCGGCCCGGCGGGCCACTTATTGATCTGACGCGGGAGATACACCGCGTGCTGAAAAAGACAATCATATCTGTCTTTTTCCGTGCGATGCGTTACCCCTTGTTTCCGCGCCGCTTGCACTTGCGGCGCGTTTGATTCGATGGGCTTTCCAGCGCCGGAAATCAGGCTGCGCTCCAGACCGTGGGAGGACTTGTCCCCCGGCCGGTCAAAGCGGCGGTTTCCTGCGCGATGAAAACGCATTATGGGCAATAACAATGGCATGCCGGGTGCGGCATGCAGCGGTTCAGGCAAGCAGACGCATGGCTCTTTCACGCACGCGGGTAGCACGGCCCGCCCCTCGGCCCACCCGTCCGGCGGCAGATCGCACGCGCACGCTGCAAGCGGCCAAGGCCGCGCAGACCCGCGCCCGCCTGATCGACGCTACGGTGCGCTGCCTCGTCAAGCATGGCTATGCCAACACCACCACGCCCAAGGTGGCCGAAGAAGCCGGCCTTTCGCGCGGGGCCATGGTCCACCATTTCGAGAACGGCTCGGCCCTCATCAAGGCCGCCATCACCGAACTTCACGAAAAGCGCCTGCGCGCCTTCCGTCGTGCAGCAGACCGGCCCGAACGCGAAGTCACCGATCTGGTCGAGACGTACTGGCGCCAGTTGCAAAAGCCGGCGTTCATCGCGTTCCACGAGCTTGCCGTTGCCGCCCGCACGGATGCCGATCTCGCCTCTATTCTCTCGCCGCTGCAGGATGAATTCCGCGAAAAGTTCAACGCGCAGGCCGAAGCCCTGTTCCCCGAATGGCTCGGCTCGCGCAACTTCGCGCTGGCGATGACGCTCTCGCAGACGATCCTCGAAGGGATGGCCATTTCGCTGCAGACGGGCGGCATGGACCCCGTGCAAGTCGAGCCGATGCTGCGCCACCTCGAAGCCCAGATCCGCGCCCTCGCCCCCGCGCCAAAAGGCTGATCGGCAGCCCATTTTCGCAAAGGCAGCAGCGCCTGCAAAACCCGGCGCGCCCTGCACAAATCGCAGCATGATCGCGCGAATCAAAATCAAACCTGTTTGTTTTTTCTGTGCGGGTGTTCTAGCAATGCCGGAACAACCGAATGGGGGGATGAACCGTTGAACGCGCCTGACTTGCATGCCCCGCGCATCTTCCGTCCCGAGCCCGGCGATGCGGGTCGGCCCAAGCGCGGGCTTGATGAAGCAGCGCTGCGCGAACAGCAGACGATTTTCCGCGAAGACCTGCTGATCGGGCACACCATCCTGATTACCGGCGCGGGCAGCGGCATGGGCAAGGCTGCGGCTTTCCTGGCCGCCAAGCTCGGTGCAAATGTCGCGATCTGCGGCCGCACGCGCGACAAGCTCGATGCCACCGCTGCGCTGATCAAGGACGCCACGGGCCGCGACATTTTCTGCCAGGAAGCAAACATCCGCGATCCCGACGCGGTCGAGGCGCTGATCGGTGCGGTTCACGATCAATTCGGCGGGCTTGATACGCTGGTCAACAACGCCGGCGGCCAGTTTCCGCAGGACGCGATCGATTTCAGCCGCAAGGGCTGGCTCGCGGTGATCGACACCAACCTCAACGGAACCTGGTGGATGATGCAGGAAGCCGCCAAGCGCTGGCGCGCCGATGGCAAGCCCGGCCACGTCATCAACATCGTCGCCAATGTCGAACGCGGGATGCCGCAGGCCGCGCACACCTGCGCCGCACGCGCGGGCGTGATCTACCTGTCGAAGACGGTCGCCACCGAGTGGGCGCCGCACAATATCCGCGTGAACTGCATCGGCCCCGGCGTGATCGAAACCGAAGGCTTCCGCATGTATCCAGAGGAAGCGCTCGCCCGCTTCCACAAGGCCAACCCCCTGAAAATGCGTGGCAATGCCTGGGATGTGGCAGAAGCCATCGCCTATCTCGCCAGCCCGGCCGGCCGCTTCATCAATGGTGATCTCATGATCATCGATGGCGGGCAGGCGCAGTGGGGGGTGATCTGGCCCGCCGGAATGCCCGAGTATTTCTCGGAAGACGGCGCCGCCTGAGCTGCGCCACAACAACAGGAGAGGAATTCTGGGCCGTCTTGAAGGCAAGGTCGCGCTGGTCACCGGCGGTGGTTCCGGGTTGGGCGCAGCAGACTGCGAGGCGCTGGCCGCCGAAGGCGCGAAAGTCGTCGTCACCGACGTGAATCTGGCCGCTG
>JBIPOH010000488.1:0-2608 GCA_044379435.1 Novosphingobium sp. | reverse complement strand
GGCAGCCGGGCCAGCTTCGATCGCTCTCCACAGGCCCATTGTGCCGACGCTCGGATCGAAATTGCCGGAGACCACCAGGGCCGGCACATCGATCAGGGCGAGTTCTTCAGCGCCGATACCTCGCGATGCCCACCAGTCGTCGAAACAGGGGTGATCCAGCACGTCCTGATAATGCTGGCCGAGATCGCCGGGCAGCGATTTGCCGGCCTCCCGCACCGGGCGCGACAGCCAGCTTGCCAGCAAGGCCGGATCGGTCATGAACCCGTGCATGGCAAACCCGCCTTTGTTGGCGTCGAGCATGTCGGCAAAGTTCAGCGCCTCGCACCATACCAGCGTGTGCATGCGGGAGAACACTCCGCCGACATAGGGCGGCTCCATGAAGAAATCCGTGCTGGCCACGGCCGGCACAATGCAGCGCAGATGCGGCGGGCGGGCGATGGCGGCAGGAAGCTGGGTCATCCCGGCATAGCTGTGGCCATCCATGCCGACCGCGCCGCTGCACCACGCCTGCGCGGCGATCCATTCAACCGCATCATAGCCATCCTCACGCTCGTGCGGGGCCATGAAGGCGAAGCGCCCACCGCTGCGCCCGATGCCGCGGATCTGCTGGATGACGACCGCAAACCCGGCTTCGAGATAGCGGAGCATCGGCGGCTCGTTCACGGCGCTGACCGCGCGGCTGTAAGGCGTGCGGATCAGAATAGCTGGGGCAGGCGTCCGTCCGGCGGGAAGCCAGATGCAGGTATCCAGCGTGATGCCGTCGCGCATCGGAACATCGACCCGCAGGTCGGGTGCGGGCAGCATCAGGGTTTGCGGCACGGACATGGAGCCTCCAGCAAGGTCACTTCAGATGATAGCCCACGGCCTGGACACAGGTGTAGGACAGCATGCCGAGCGCGCCACCATCGGCCCCGAAGCCCGACATCTTGCGTGGCTCGCCGCTCATGTATCGCACGCCCGGATCGCCGGGCCGCGCCACGGCATTCGCCATCACGAAGCCAGCGCGCAGTTCCGGCACCATAGCATGGATGGCGGCGACATCGCTCGACCAGATCGTTGCCGACAAGCCATATCGGGTAGCATTGGCCAGCCGGATCGCTTCGCCGGGCGTGCCAAAGCGCATGACAGCGCCCACGGGACCAAAAATCTCGTCCTGTGCCAGCGGGCAATCGGGATCCTTGACGGCAAACAGGTAGGGCGGGACCGCCGCCGGATTGTCGCTGTGATCCGTCCCGTGGGCCACACAATCACCGTCCCTTTCGCCCAGCGCCAGATAGGCCCTGACCTTTTCGGCTTGCTGCACGCTTGCCAGGGGAGCCAGCGCCGTGCCGGGATTGAAGGGATGGCCGACTGTCAGGGCGCTTACTCTTTCGGCCAGCAGCGGGAGCAGCGTGTTATGGACATGATCGGCCAGCAGGATGCGCGACCCGCTAACGCAGACCTGGCCACTGTTCGACGTAAAGCCCATGACAAGCGCATCGCACAGCGCTTCGGGATCGCCGCAATCGTCCATCACGATCTGTGGCGATTTCCCGCCGCATTCCAGCAGCAGCGCTTTCATGTTGGACTGACCGGCATATTGCATCAGCTGGAGGCCGGTGCCGGTCGATCCGACAAAGGCAAGGCAATCGACATCGTGGTGAAGCGCGAGCAGCCTGCCAGCGCTTTGGCCCGTTCCGGCCAGCGCATTGAATACCCCGGGCGGAACCCCTGCCTCGATAGCGAGATCGGCCAACCTGAGGCACGCCAGAGGCGCGATTTCCGAGGGCTTGAGGATGACGCAATTGCCGGTCGCCAGAGCAGGGGCAATCTTCGCAAGGGCGACATGCACCGGGTAATTCCACGGCGTGATCGCCGCCACGATCCCGCGCGGACGCCTGATCTGCATATAGAGCGCCGACGGTGCGCTCGGCATGATCTGGTCGGTATGGGCATCTGCCAGTTCTGCGCTCACGCGGATCATGTCTGCAGCCGCAATAATCCCGGGAACCGAGATATGCGCCGGCATCCCCATCTGGATCGTATCGAGCAGGCCGAGTGTTTCAGCCTCGCCCGCAACCAGATCGGCAAAGCGCTGCAGGATCACACCTCGCTGTGACGGGGCAAGGCTGCGCCAGCGACCATCGTCAAACGCGCGGCGCGCCGATGCGACAGCTCGGTCGACATCCTCTGCCCCGGCATCTGCGGTTGTTGTCAGGACGATGTTATCGGTTACACCGATAAGATCAAAACTGGCCTCCCCGCGCGCGTCCGACCGCCGACCATCAATGAAGGATCGCCCATCGATCTTCAGCCTGCCCACGCGCTGGCGTACTGCATCGGCGGGGCCGGGCTCTTGCGTCTCGGACAGCATGATCGTGTCCCCGTCTCCAGCATTGCCAATCATGGGAAACATGCTAGGTCACAGTTACAAGTAGGTCAACTTGGAAATGGGGCGGATAATGACAGCACCGATGGCAATTGAGACCACCGACAAGAACCCGCTCGCCGCCCCGGCCGGAAGGGCATCGATCCGGGGTTGGTATGTGCTGCTGGCCCTTTCCGTCATCAGCCTGTTCTCCTTTGCCGACCGATATGTCCTGCTGTTGTTGGCCGAACCGATCCGTCT
>JBIPOH010000486.1:0-2610 GCA_044379435.1 Novosphingobium sp. | reverse complement strand
TTCCCGTGACCGAGATTCACCGCACGACAGTCCTCGAAACATGGGTCGGCGGGGAGCGCATATACACGCGGGCCAAGGGCTGAACACGGATGTGGCGGCGCTTCATCAGCCCCATTGCCTGCCTTCCCCTGCTCGCGCTTGTTTCCGCCTGCCAGCGCGGCCCTGATCTCCCGCCAACCGCCGCCCGCGCCGATGTGGCGGCGGTGGAGGCTGGGGCGAGCGAATGGCCGACCTATGGCGGCCAGCCCTCCTCGACCAAATACTCCGCGCTCGATCAGATCAACCGCAGCAACGTGCGCCGCCTGCGCAAGGCGTGGACGTGGCATTCGGGCGAAGTCTCGACCGGCAGCGAAACCGTCGACGCCACCGTTGGCGAAATGACGCCGATCTACGTCAACGCCCGGCTCTATGCCTGCACGCCGTATGGCCGCGCGGTCGCGCTCGATCCCGCCACCGGGCGCGAGGTGTGGTCGTTCGATCCGAAGAAGCCGCGCACCGGCAACATGTACCACGAGAACTACTGCCGCGGCGTCGCCTATTGGCAGGCGGCAGATGCAGCCACGCGCGCCGCCCCTTGCGGCAAGCGCATCCTCTATGCCGCGCAGAACGCTGTGCTCCATGCGCTCGACGCCGATAGCGGGCGCGTCTGCACCGGCTTCGGGCAGGCCGGGCGGGTCGATCTCGCCGCGCTCGATTACAAGGGCGAAGGGAGGCCTGCCAACACCTCGCCGCCCGCAGTCTGGGGCAATGTCGTGGCGCTGGGCACCGCGGTGCAGGACAACATGTACCGCAATTCGCTAGACGGGATCGTGCGCGGGTTCGATGTCGTCACTGGCCGCGAAATGTGGTCGTGGAACCCCATCCCCGACGATATCTCCGCGCTGACCGGCGCAGCCAATGCCTGGGCACCGCTCTCGGTCGATGCGCGGCGCGGCTGGCTGTTCGTGCCCACCGGCAGCGCCAGTTGGGACACGCTCGGGGTCAACCGGCTGGACCGCATCCCCGATGCCAACGCGGTCGTCGCGCTCGACATGCGTACCGGCCGCAAGGTCTGGTCCTACCAGACCGTCCACCACGACCTGTGGGACTATGACGTTCCTGCCGCCCCCACGCTCGCCACCATCGACCATCAGGGCCGCCCGGCCGAGGCGGTGATCCAGCCCACCAAGACCGGCAACATCTTCGTGCTTGATCGCGAGACGGGCAAGCCGCTGTTCCCGGTCGCCGAACGCCGTGTGCCTGCCAGTACCATGCCCGGTGAGCGCGCTGCGCCGACCCAGCCCATGCCGCTTCTGCCGCAAGCGGTTACCTCGCAGCGCCTGCGCTCTGAGGATGCCTGGGGCCTGCTCGGCTACGACACTGCCGCCTGCCGCACCCGCATCGAGGCCTTGCGCAACGAAGGCCTGTTCACCCCGCCCAGCGTGAAGGGCTCGTTGCTCCACCCCAGCTTCCTTGGCGGCACGAATTGGGGCGGGCTTGCCTATGATCCGGGCAGCGGGCTTGCCGTGGTCAATTCTTCGAACCTTGCCGCCTCGGTCCGCCTCGTGCCGCGCGCGCAGTTCGACCGGAAACGCGATGTGCGCCCGGGCGTTTCGTACTACGAGATGCAAGGCTCGCCCTATGTCATGCTGCGCGAGGTGCTGATGTCGCCGCTCGGCGTGCCGTGCAATCCGCCGCCGTGGGGCCGCCTGACCGCCATCGACATGAAGACCGGGCAGACCCGCTGGCAGGTGCCGTTTGGCCGCATCACGCTGTCCAGCGGGATCACCTCACCCGCCGCATGGGGCGCGCCCAACCAAGGCGGGCCCATCGTCACGCGCGGCGGCCTCGTGTTCATTGGCGCCAGCCTCGATAGCCGCCTGCGCGCCTATGACCTCCAGACCGGGCGCGAACTGTGGCAGGCGTTTGTTCCTGCGCCCGCCACTGCCACGCCGATGACCTTCCGGCACACGGATGGGCGGCAGTATGTCGTTGTCAACGCGGGCGGGCACGGCGGCTTCGGCACCCGGCTCAGCGATGCGGTTGTTGCCTTTGCCCTGCGCTGAGTGCTTCCTCCCCGGCGCGGCGATAGGCTTGCGGTGTCATGCCGAAGTGCCTGCCAAACCGGCGGATGAAGCTCGCACTTTCGGCAAAGCCCACCGAGAGCGCGATTTCCGCCACGTCGCGCCGGCTCTGCCGCAGCAGCCGCGCCGCCGCCTGCATCCGCCGCTCGTTGACCAGATCGCGCCAGCGCAGCCCTTGTGCGCGAAGCCGCCGGCTGAGCGTCGCGGCGGAGACCCCCATGGCCCCGGCGACTTCCTCCAGCTGCGGCGCACGGTCGAGCGGACTGGCCTCCAGCGCGTGGACCAGCGCGTCGAGCGAGGTGCCGCGCCGGGCATTCTCCGCCGCTCGTCGCCGCACGTGCTCCTCCACGATGGGATAGAGCTCCGGATCGATGACCGGGCTCGTGCAATCGAGGAAGCGCACCTCGAAACTGAAGGCGTTGGTTTCCTGATCGAAGAACACCGGGCAGCGGAAGAACTTGCGGTAGACTCGCTCGTCGCCGTTGCAGGAATGCTCGAAGCGCACCTCGACCGGTTCGAACGCACCGCCCACATAGTTCCGGCACAT
>JBIPOH010000487.1:0-2610 GCA_044379435.1 Novosphingobium sp. | reverse complement strand
GTTGCAGGGCGAGGACATGGCGCGCTGGATCGCGCCCGCGGCCCGCGGCCCCGCTACCCGCGTGCTCGATGCCCCGCTGCAAAGCGCTCTGCGCCTCGCTGTCGCCCGTTCGGGCGGGGCGTTGCTGGCGGCGCTACGCTCACCTGTGATGCTGCGGGCGGGGTCTGCCCCTGCGGCACCTCGGCTTGCCTTTGCGGATCGGGGCGCCAATCTGAGTACGGGTTTGCTTGACTCGGTTCCGGCTTTCCCATAACGGCGCCGGTCTGTTTCGAGGTCGCAGGCCTGCGGCCACGGTGGGCGCGTGGGGGAAACCCCGGGACTGACCTGCCGGTAGCTTTTTCGAGGATGATATGAAGCGGACGTTCCAACCCAGCAATCTCGTGCGCGCCCGTCGCCACGGTTTCTTCGCACGCAAGGCGACTCCGGGTGGCCGCAAGGTGCTCCGCGCCCGCCGCAACCGCGGCCGCAAGAAGCTCTGCGCGTAACTTGTTTTTCGCAGCCCCTCCGGGCTGCGGCATCCTCGCTCACGGGGCCTGAGGGCCCCGTCGCTGCGGGCGCGCGGTCGCGCTTGCGGGCTCCCTCCGGGAGCCCGTTTTCGTTACCAGACCGAACATGATTTCCGTCATCACCAAGCGCGCGGACTTCCTTCGCGCCAACAGCGGCCTTCGCAATGCGCGGGCCGGGTTTGTGCTGTTGACCCGCCCGAATGACGGTAAGGGCATCCGCTTCGGGATCACCGTCACCAAGAAGATCGGCAACGCCGTGGTGCGCAATCGCATGAAGCGGCGCTTCCGCGAGCTACTGCGCGCGGCGCTGCCTTCGCAAGGCCTCCCCGATCACGATCACGTGCTGATTGGCCGCGCGGGCGGGGTGGAGCGGGACTTTCACCTGATGGCCGAGGAACTCGCCAAGGCGCTGGAACGGGCGCGCGATGGGCGGGGGGATCCTTCGGGCGGGCGGCGTCCGCGCAAAGGTAACCGGGGCGGAGGGCGCAAATGAAGCAGGTCCTCATCCTCATCGCGCGCGGCTGGCAGCTTGGACCTTCGCGCATTTTGCCGCCGACCTGTCGTTACTCGCCCTCGTGCAGCCAATACGCCATCGAAGCGATTGGCAAGTATGGTGCGCTCAAGGGTGGATGGATGGCATTTAAGCGGCTAATGCGCTGCCACCCTTGGGGCGGACACGGGCATGACCCCGTGCCCTGAGGGGCAAATTCCGTGGGGTCTGGAAACGGGACCGCCTTAACCCCATAATACACCTGTCGTCGCACACTCTCGGGGCTTACACTTGGACAATCGCAATCTTCTGCTCGCTGTCGTGCTTTCGGGCCTGCTCATTCTCGGGTGGGACGTGGGGATGCGCTACTTCTATCCCGAGGCGGCGCTTTCGGCTCAGGTCGATCCGGCCAAGCCCACGCCGACTGCCGCCACCGCCGCTCAGACGAGCACCGTGGCAGGCGCTGGCAGCCTTGGCGGGGATGCTGCGGCAGCACGCAAGGTCAACCTTGCGGCAGCGCTCGCCAGCCCCAATCGCGTCGCGATCGACACACCGCGCCTCGCGGGTTCGATCAACCTCGTCGGCGCGCGGATCGATGACATCGTGCTCAAGGATTACCGCGAGACGGTGAAGAAGGCGTCCGGCCCGGTCCGCCTGTTCGCGCCCGAAGGCACGCCGGGGCAGTATTTCGCCGAGTTCGGCTTTGTGAGCGGCGGCGCGCGTCAGCCTTCGAACCTGCTGTGGCAGGCGGACGGCACCAAGCTGACCCCGGCTACGCCGGTCACCCTGACCCGCACCGATGCGAACGGGATCACCTATCGAATCCAGTTCGCGATCGACAAGGACTACATGATCGCCGCCACCCAGAGCGTGACCAACGCCGGTGCGGCAGCCGCGGTCGTCCAGCCCTTCGCCCTGATCAAGCGCACCAGCACCAACGCAACGATCGACCAGTATGTCTCGCACTCCGGCCCGGTCGGTGTGTTCGGCGATACGCTGTGGGACCCGCATTCCTATGACGAGCTGGCCGAACTGGGCGGCGAGAAGCCCGAAGGCGCGCCCGACTGGCTCGGCTTTACCGATCAGTACTGGCTCGCTGCCCTGGTTCCGGGCGATGGCAAGGGCAATGTGACGGTCGATGATGCCGGCTTCCGCTCGCTCGGCAGCCAGCTGTTCCGCACCGATCTGCTCTATGGCGCGACCACCGTGCCCGCAGGTGGCACCCTGACGCAGGCAACGCGCCTCTATGCAGGGGCCAAGGACAGCCAGATCCTCGACAAGTACGAAGATGGCGGCATCACCTATTTCGGCAAGGCGATCAGCTGGGGCTGGTTCGAGATCGTCGAAAAGCCGATCCTGTGGCTGCTGCGCACGCTCAACGGGTTGGTCGGCAATTTCGGCGTGGCGATCATTCTTCTCACGGTCATCATCCGCGGGTTGATGTTCCCGGTGGCGCAGAAGCAGTTCTCCAGCATGGCGCAGATGAAAGCCGTGCAGCCCCGGATGAAAGAGATCCAGGAGCGCTTCAAGGACGACAAGCAGCGTCAGCAGCAAGAGATCATGAAGCTCTACAAGGATGAAAAGGTGAACCCGCTGGCCGGGTGTCTGCCGCTC
>JBIPOH010000003.1:0-31020 GCA_044379435.1 Novosphingobium sp. | reverse complement strand
TCAGGCCGCTGGCTGAGACATTCGGCGCCGAAGTGCTCGGCGTCACGCTGTCTGGCGATATGGACGCTGAGGTGTTCAACGAGATCAAGGCGCTCTGGCTGCGCTATGAAGTGCTGCTGTTTCGCGATCAGCAGATCGAGAAGGAAGATCTGATCGAGTTCAGCCGCCGCATCGGCCCGCTGGAAATTCACCTGCGCGAGGAATGGCTCAACAAGACCCATCCCGAGATCCTGCAGATCACCAATATCCGCGAGGACGGCAAGCCGACGGGCGCGCTCGCCGATGGTGAAGTGGGCTGGCATTTCGACCAGATCTACCTGCCCAAGCCGGCGATTGCCTCGCTGCTCTATTCGGTGAAGATCCCGCCGGTGGGCGGCGGCACGCACTTTGTTGACATGACGGCGGCTTATGCCCGCTTGCCGCGCCATCTCAAGGACGTGGTGGACGGGCGCACGGCGCTGCAATCCTATGTCGCGTTCAATCAGATGTATTCGACCGATACGAACGCCAAGCAGAAGAACCTGACGCCGGATATCACGCATCCGCTGGTGCGCACGCATCCCTACACCGGGCGGCGCGCGCTCTATATCTGCCCGGGCATGACCATAAAGATCAATGGGTTGCCAGATGACGAGAGCCAATCGGCGCTGAATGAGCTGTTCGCGTGGATGACGCGCGAGGAGTTCATTTATCGCCACGATTGGCGCGTTGCCGACGGTCTGCTGTGGGACAACGCCTGCACGATGCACCGCCGCGATGATTTCGACGGGCAGCACGAACGGCTGATGTACCGCACCACGATCCTGCCGCAGCCAGACCGCGCGATTCCGTTCTGATGACCTCATCAGCGCCGCCGCCCACGCCGTCTCTGGTGTGGTACTTCGATGTCATTTCGCCGTTTGCTGCGCTCGCGGTTCCGGAGATGGAGGAGCTGTGCGCGCAGCGTGAGGTCACGTTCCGCCCGGTGCTGTTTGCGGGTCTGCTGAAGGCATTCGGCCACCTTGGCCCCGCGGAAATCCCGGCCAAGCGGACGCAAACCTATCGCATCGTGCAGTGGATCGCAGACGAGCGCGGTATTCCGTTCCGCGCGCCGCCCGCACATCCGTTCAATCCGCTGGCGCTGTTGCGCCTGTTGTGCGTGCGCGATCTGAGCGTGGCCGATGTCGCGGCCGCCTTCCGGCTGGTGTGGGGCGAGGGCCGCGATCCGCAGAGCCCGGAAACAGCCGCCGCGCTGGCCGATGCGCTGGGTGTGCCGGTGGATGCGGGCAATGATCAGGCCGTGAAAGACCGGCTGCGCACCAACACCGAAGCGGCGGTGGCGGCAGGCGTTTATGGCGTGCCCACTCTGGCGATTGGCGAAGAGCTGTTCTGGGGCCTTGATGCCATGCCGATGGCGCGCGCCTATATGGCCGATCCCGGCCTGTTCATGAGCGGCGAGATGGCGCGGGTTTCCAGCCTGCCGATGGCAACCGTCCGCCCGCGCTAACCTCCTATTCCGCGCAGCCCTTGGCGCAGCACCGGCCCGGCTGCTTGTCGCGCGCCGGGCCTTTGCCCAGATCGAGCGCGCCGCGATCGAGGAGTGCCTGCACCAGATCCTTGCGGTCCTGCACCGGATAATTGCGCAGGATTTCCATCTTCATCGCCTCGGGCGAGCCGCCGCCGTGCAGGCTGATCACCGAATACCAACCGCCCGTTTCCGATGCGGTCAGATCCTCGATGAACCGCGCGACATTGGCGCGGTGGGCATAAGGCACATCGGGCCGCCCGCGCAGCAGCGCCTCGATCATCGGGGCGGTGGCGGGGTTGTGGTCCTCTTCGGGTGAAGGCAGGCCCACGATCAGCCCGCCCGAAACCTCGTGCGCGATGCGGTGCATGTCGTAGATCTGGTTGGCCAGCAGCAGCTTGCCGATGTTGGAATAGATCTGTTCGGGTCGGAAATTGCCCGCCTCGTCTTCCTCGCCAAAGGTGGAGGCCGCCACCCCGCAGGCATAGAAGCCTTCGGTGATCTTGATCAGTTCGACCATCTTGTCCTTGAGGTGGGAAATCCGGTCCAGCTCCAGCCCGTTGGCGTCCATCATCATCGCGCCCGCGCCGATCAGCAGATCGCCAAAGCCCGCCCGCGCGCCGATGCAGCTGTGCCGGTGGTGCGAGGCATAGTTGGTGGTCATCAGGTGCGCTTCTTCGGTCTCGCCATCGATGAACACCCGGTCCCATGGCACGAACACATCATCGAAATGCACGACTGCGACTGACTGTGCGAACTTGGCGCTGAATTTGGCCGCCGCATTGCCCGGGCGGCCTGCCGGGCGCGAGACGACCGTGATGCCCGGCGCATCGATCGGCACCGCGCAGGCCACTGCGAAATCCCGGTCTTCCGGGCGCATCCGGCGGCACGGCAGGACGAGGAACTCGTGCATGTACGGACCGCCGGTCACGATGGCCTTGACCCCCGCAATCACGATTCCGTCCGCGCGGCGCTCGCGCACATGGACATAGGACAGCGGCTCCACCTGCTCGGAAGGGCGCTTGGAGCGGTCGCCCTTGCCGTCGGTCATCGCGATGCCGATGGAAAGATCGTTCGCCTGCGCGTGGGCGATATAGGCCTTGAGCCGGTCATGGCTTTCGCCGTCTGTGCGCTGCGTGATCCGCCAGGTTGCTTCCCACAGGCCGTTGAAGGCATCGTGCGTCAAATAGCGCTGGGTGCAGCCGCCATATTGGCAGGTGAGCCGCACCGCTTCCAGCTTGTCGAGCAGGTCTTCGCGGCTGCGATTGATCGCGAGGAAGCGATTGACCGGATCACCCGAAAGGCCGGTCGTCGTCATGACTTTGGCGGATTCAGGCAGCAGCGCGAAATCATAGGTCAGGCCGACGGCGTTGATGCCGGGCTCCAGCCGTGGTTCGTCTGCCACCGACGCAACAAGGTCGCCACCAACGTAGACGCGCGGGGCAAGGCTGCGCAGCGATTCGCGGTAGGCTTCGGCAGACATCAGCACGGCGCGGGGTCCTCTCGATTGCAGAACATTCGGCCTTGAAGGCCGCTCGCCATTCCCTTACGCGGGAAAAAGGTCTGGACCAATAGAAAGTGTATGAGATGATCGGCGAAAATCAGGCCCCCGAAGGTCTGGCACCAGGTGCGTTTGATGGGCTCAAGGTGCTCGACCTCGCCACTTTCATTGCCGGGCCCTATTGTGCCACCTATCTGGCTGAATTCGGCGCCGATGTGGTCAAGGTCGAGCTGGCCGGCAGCGGTGATCCGGTGCGCAAGTTCGGCACGCAGACCGAAGCAGGCGATACGCTCGTCTGGCTGAGCGAGGGGCGCAACAAGCGCTCGCTCGAGCTTGATCTGCGGACCCCGGAAGGCTCGGAAACGCTGCGCCGGCTGGCGGCGAAGGCGGATGTGCTGGTCGAGAACTTCCAGCCCGGCACGCTGGAGCGCTGGGGGATCGGTCCCGATGTGCTTCAGGCGATCAACCCGCGCCTGATCATCGCGCGCGTCACGGCCTATGGCCAGACCGGCCCCTACAGCGACCGCCCCGGCTTCGGCCGCATCGCCAACGCCTTCAGCGGCATTTCGTACTTGTGCGGAGAGCCCGATGCGCCGCCCGCCTCGCCCGGCACAGCCACACTTTCTGACTATCTCACCGGTGTTTACGCCGCGCTGGGCGTGCTCACGGCGCTGCATGTGCGAGACCGCACCGGGCGCGGGCAGATCATCGACCTCGGCCTTTATGAAGGCACGTTCCGTCTGCTTGATGAACTGGCGCCTGCCTATGCGCGCAGCGGTTTCGTGCGGGAGCGCATGGGTGCGGGCACGGTTAACGCGGTGCCGCACAGCCACTATCCCACCAAAGACGGCAAATGGGTGGCGATTGCCTGCACCAATGACAAGATCTTCGCCCGCCTCACTGCGATCATGGACCGGATGGATGTGACCGGCGAGGGCATCTACGGCACGATCACGAAGCGCGAGGCACGCCGCGCCGAAGTGGACGCCTTCGTCAGTCACTGGACCAGCGGCATGACCCGCGATGACGTGCTGGCAGCGTGCGAGGCGGGGCAGGTGCCCTGTGGCCCGGTCTATGGCATCGACGAAATCTTTGCCGATCCGCAATATGCTGCGCGCGAGAATCTGGTGCGGGTGCAGGATGAGCGCGCGGGCGAGCTGGTTCTGCCCGCCGTGTGTCCCCGCCTCAGCGAAACGCCTGGCAGCATCCGCTGGGCCGGGCGCGCGCTGGGCGCAGACAATGCGGCGATCCTCGCGGACTGGCTGGGTCAGGGCGGCGAGTCGTAAACACGGCTCACCGCTACTCCCGAACCCGTCCGTTTTTCGTCACCCCACTCTTGAGCCGGACTGAGTTAGCGCCGTGCCGCCAGCGCGAGGACCTGCTGCGCTTTCTCCACGATGGGATAATCGACGAAGTAGCCGTCAACCTTGATCGATGCAGAGCCAGCGTTCTCCGCCGCGTTGAACGCGTCGATGATCTTCTGCGCCCGCGCGATTTCCTTTTCGCTGGGCATGAATGAGCTGTTGGTCAGTGCCACTTGCGCCGGGTGGATCAGCAGCTTGCCCTGAAACCCGAACTTCACGCCCGTGACGACCGAGGCGGCAAAGCTGTCCTCGTCTGCCAGATCGATGTGCACCGTGTCGATGGGCGCTTCCAGCCCGCCGACGCGTGAGGCCAGCACCAGCCGCCCGCGTGCATAGGCAAGCTCGGCCTCGTCCGCGCTCCACTTCATCCGCATGTCGCGCGTGAAATCGCCCGCGCCGAACGAGATGCGCTTGATCCGTGTGCCAGCCGCGATGATCGCATCGAGCGCGTGGAGCCCCGCGCCGGTTTCGATGATCGGCATGAGGTCGATGCTGCCGATGGGCAGGCCGCGTTCGCGCTCAAACTGGGCGATCAGCCAGTCGATCAGCACGATTTCTTCCGGCTTCTCGATCTTTGGCGCGACGATTCCGTCGAGCCACGGTCCGATCACGCCATCCAGATCGCGCAGGCACCATTCCGTGTCCGCCGCGTTGATCCGCACATAGCCGAGGCAGGTGCGCGGTGCGGAAAGGGCGGTGACGGCAGTCGCCCGGCTGGCTGCCTTCTCGGAGGCAGCGCAGGCGTCTTCGAGGTCGAGGATCACCGCGTCCGCGCCGCTGGCGAACACTTTCTCCACCTTGCGCGGATGGTTGGCGGGCGCGAACAGAAAGCTGCGGATGGGGGTGGCATCCAGCGATGGTCCGCCCTTGATCTGCGCCATGGTGGTAAAGCTCTCGGTCATGGCTGGGTCAGGCTTCCTTCTTTGCGTTTCAGATCGACCGAATAGGAAAACCGGCCGGCGGGATGTTCGCTCACCGAAACCTCGAACAGGCGGCCGGTGCGGTCACGATAGCGGCGCACGATGATCAGCGCCGGGCTGCCGGGCGCCACTTCGAGTGCCTCTGCCTTGCGCTGGGAAAGCGATCCGGCAAACAGTTCCGCGTTGATATCGGCGGCATGCATTCCGTAGGCCTGCTCCATCAGCTGGAATACGGGCGTGGTGTCCTTGCCGATGCGTTCGGCCACGGCGGCAAATTCGGCCGGAACGTAGATGTCGCTCCAGCACACCGGGCTGCGCTTCGCTTCGACCCGGATGGTCTCGATCCGTGCCCAGCGCGTGCCGACCGAGCAAGGCAGCATCTGCGCCAGCGCCACATCGGCCTCGATCACACTGGTGCGCATCGCTTTCAGCCGGGTCTGCGGCGCATATTGCAGCAGTTCGTCCATCGAGCCGAGCTTCTGCACCATCTGTTCCACCGGGTGCTGCGCTGTCACGATCGTGCCGCGCCGTCGCTGCCGGCTGATCAGCCCGCTTTCCTCCAGCCGGCTCATGGCCTCGCGGATGGTGAACCGGCTGACATCGTATTCGCTGGCCAGAACCTGCTCCGGCGCCAGCTTTTCGCCCACCGGCCACTTGCCCGCTGCAATCTCGCCTTGGATGCGGTCGGCGATTTCCCGGTATCGCGGAAGGGGCAGGGAGGACATGGGCGCAATCCGTTGACGGTTTGGTACGGAGGGATCAGTTTTGGCGGGGCATATTATTGGTCTGGACCATTGCGCATTTAGTTAGCATAGTTCCCCCGCGAGGCAAACCCGTTGCTCGCGGTGCCCCGGCATCGTGTCGCCCGAAAAGGATTCTGACATGGTAGACAAGCGCGTTCTGGTAATCGTTCCCTTCCCGCTGGATGACGACGGCGTTGCCAACCGCAAGGCGCAGCTTGATTCGGTGCAACTCGGCGAAGGGATCACCTTCGAGTACAAGCCAGTGAAGGCCGCGCCCGCGCTTTATGACAGCCACCACGACTATGTGCTGGCCGATATCTCGATCTTCGAGGCCGGGCTGAGCGCCGAAAAGGACGGCTACGACGCGGTCTGCATCGATACCATGAGCGATTCCGGCATGAACGCGCTGCGCTCCGTGCTCGATATCCCGGTGATATCGCCGGGCCGCGCCTCGTTCCTCACCGCGCTGATGTTTGCCAACAATTTCTCGGTGCTTACGCAGTGGGCGCCGTGGAAGGGGCTCTATACCAAGACGCTGCGCGAATATGGGCTGGAGGACAAGTGCGTCTCGGTCCGCTCGCCCAACATCGCGCCCGATGTGTCGAACCTGCTCGGCGGCAAGGAGGAGGACGTGTTCCCCAGGCTGCTGGAAAGCGCGATGCAGTGCGTGGAAGATGGCGCGCAGGCGATCTGCCTCGGCTCCACCACCATGCACCAGAGCCATGCCTGGCTGGCCGAACGCCTGCCGGTGCCGCTGATCAATCCCGGTCCGCTGACTTACAAGCTGGTCGAAGCCGCGCTGGCGCTGGGCCTGAAGCACAGCCGCGCCGCCTACCCAAAGCCGCATGTCTACATGGGCGACATGATCAGCGGGATGCTCGATGGCGGCGCGCGTGTGCAGAAAAGTCAGGGCTGATCCGCTATTCCTGATCCAGTCTCCGCACCCGAGGCCGCTCTGCCCATATCGCGCCAGAGCGGCCTCGGCACGCTGTTTGCCACTTCGCTGATCCAGATCGCGGCGTCGTTCACGATTGCCGCGCCGCTCGCCATTTCCGTCGTGATCGTGCGGGCGCAGCACCTGCCTGAAAGCTGGATCGGCTATTACACCTCGCTGATGTACGCGGCGGCGATTGCCGGTTCGGTCAGCACCGCGCGGCTGATGACAGGGCTGAGCGTCCGCGCCCTGCAACTCGGCTCTGTCGTCGCGACGGGGCTGGGCTATGCCCTGTTTTCCGCCGTCTCGGCCGATGCGCTCGGCGCGCTGCTGGCCTGCCTCGGCATCGTGCTTATGGGCTTTGCCTATGGCGTGATCGTGCCTTCAAGCTCTTTCGTGCTGGCGCAGAGCTACTCGGCGCGGATGCAGCCGCTGGTCGTCTCGCTGCGGCAGACGGGCGTGCCGGTGGGCACGGCGATGGTCGCGCTGATCGCACCCTATGCCGCGCAGCACGGCGGCTGGCATGCGGTCACCTGGCCGGTGTTGGCCTTGCTTGGCATCACGTTCCTGCTCTCGCTGCCGGGGCTGAAGACGCATGGTGCCATCGCCGCGCATCTGCCGCCGCGCCAGCATCTGCTGGCGGCGATGCGCGGCGCGCTTGGCGAACCGGCAACGCGCCGGCTGGCGCTCGTAGCGGGCGTCTATGCGATGAATCAGGCGGGGCTGACGACCTATCTGGTGCCGGGGCTGTTCTGGCTCCATGGCCTGTCCGTCGGCAAGGCGGCGGGCTATCTCGCCGTGGCGACGATGGCTGGCGCGGGCGCACGCATCGTGTTCGGCATCACGACGGCGCGCTATGGCTGGGCCAATCTGCATCTGGCGCTGATCGGTCTGGCGACAGGCCTTGCCTGGCTCCTGCTGCTCTGGCCGCAGCCTTCCGTGCTACGGCTGACTGCGGGGAGCATGATGCTGGGCATGACCGCGATGGGCTGGAATGGCATTCTGCTCGCCGAACTGGGGCTGGCCGCGCCCGCCGGGCGCACCGCCGAGGCTGTCGCGACCGGCACGTCGTTCGCCTATCTCGGCGTGCTGGTGGCGCCGCTGGTGTTCGTGCAGCTCGATCACCTGCTCGGCAGCAAGACCGCCGCGCTGGCGGGCTTTGCCGTCCTTGCGATCATCGCAGGCACCATTCTGCTGCGCGCAGGCGCAGGCCATCAGCGGCGCTGAACACGGTCAGCTGTCGCTCTCACCCTTTGCCAGATCGAGCGCGATATCGACGAGCATGTCCTCCTGCCCGCCGACCATCTTGCGGCGGCCCGCTTCGGCAAGGATCTCGCGCGGTTCGACGCCGTAGTCCGCTGCCGCCTTTTCCGCATGCCGCAGGAAGCTGGAATAGACGCCCGCATAGCCCAGCATCAGCGTTTCACGGTCCACGCGCACCGGGCGGTCCTGCAAGGGCCTGACAAGGTCTTCAGCGGCGTCCATCAGCGCATAGAGATCGCAGCCGTGGTTCCAACCATAGCGGTCTGCGGCGGCGATGAACACTTCGAGCGGGGCGTTGCCCGCGCCCGCGCCCATGCCCGCAAGGCTGGCATCGACCCGCACCGCGCCGTTCTGCACCGCAACGATGGAGTTCGCTACGCCGAGCGACAGATTGTGGTGGGCGTGAACACCGCGCTGGGTTTCGGGCTTCAGCACCCGGTCATAGGCCTGCAGGCGCGCGGCGTATTCGTCCATGTTCATCGCGCCGCCGCTGTCCGTCACGTAGACGCAGTGCGCGCCGTAGCTTTCCATCAGGAGCGCTTGCTGGGCCAGCGCCTCGGGCGGGGCCATGTGGCTCATCATCAGGAAGCCCGAGACGTCCATGCCGAGGTTGCGCGCGGCCTCGATGTGCTGCTTGGCCACGTCCGCTTCGGTGCAATGCGTCGCGATGCGCACTGATTTAACGCCCATCTCGCAGGCGTGCTTGAGGTCGTGGACCGTGCCGATGCCGGGGAGCAGCAGCGTGGTCAGCACGCTGTGTTCCAGCACTTCGGCCACTGCGCCGATCCAGTCCCAATCGGTGTAGGCGCCGAAGCCGTAGTTGAAGCTGGAGCCTTGAAGGCCATCGCCGTGCGCCACTTCGATGGCATCGACTTTGGCCATATCGAGCGCCTTGGCGATCTTGCGCACATGATCGAGGCCGTACTGGTGGCGGATGGCGTGCATCCCGTCACGCAGGGTGACGTCCTGAATGTAGAGCTTGGTCGTGGTGGGGTCCAAAGTCATGCCGCCATCCTTCCGGCGATCTTCTCGGCGGTTTTCAGGGCCGCAGAGGTCATGATGTCGAGATTGCCGGCATAAGCGGGCAGATAGTGCGCCGCGCCTTCCACTTCGAGGAAGACCGAGACCTTGAGGCCGGTGAACGAGCCGCCCATCTCGGGAATGCGGAGCGGCTGGTTGCCCCCGATGCTTTCGAACTGCACCGCCTGCTTGAGCCGGTAGCCCGGAACGTAGCTCTGCACCTCGGCCACCATATCGTGGATCGACTGGCGGATCGCCTCACGGTCGCCGTCTTCGCACAAGCAGTAGACCGTATCGCGCATGATGAGCGGCGGTTCCGCCGGATTGAGCACGATGATCGCCTTGCCGCGTGTCGCTCCGCCGACATCGACGATGGCCTGCGAAGTCGTCTCG
The DNA here is from genome assembly GCA_044379435.1 of Novosphingobium sp. Taxonomy (GTDB): domain Bacteria; phylum Pseudomonadota; class Alphaproteobacteria; order Sphingomonadales; family Sphingomonadaceae; genus Novosphingobium. The sequence continues at coordinate 21,378 of JBIPOH010000003.1, read as the reverse complement.
GTGAACTCGTCGATATTGGCGCGCGTGCCGGGGCCTGCACTTTTCGAAGCGATGGATGCGATGATCTCGCCGTAGTGCACCTTGGCGACGCGGTTCACTGCCGCGACGATGGGGATCGTCGCTTGCCCGCCGCAAGTCACCATGTTGACGTTGCGCGCATCGAGGTTCGCCTCGCCGTTGACCGGGGGCACCGTGTAAGGCCCGATGGCTGCGGGGGTGAGGTCGATCATCCGCTTGCCCGCTGCCAGCACCAGCTCGCTGTTGCGCTTGTGCGCGCCCGCGCTGGTCGCGTCGAACACGATGTCGACATCGGCGAACTCGGGCATGGCCAGCAGGCCGTCGATCCCCTCGGCCGTGGTGGCAATGCCCATGCGCGCGGCGCGGGCGAGGCCGTCGGACGCAGGATCGATGCCGACCATCACGCCCATTTCCAGCACCTGCGAGAGGCGCATGATCTTGATCATCAGATCGGTGCCGATGTTGCCCGAACCGATGATCGCGACTTTGGTCTTCGCCATATCAGGCTGCCCCATACGTGAAGCTGCACGCGCCAATGCCGGCGATCTCGGTACGCACCACATCACCAGGCTTCAGCGCGACCATCGGCCCAAGCGCGCCTGCCAGCAGCACATCGCCCTTGCGCAAGGGCTCCCCTCGTTCGGCCAGGGTCGAGGCAAGCCATGCGGCGGCGTTGAGCGGGTTGCCGAGTGCCGCCGCGCCGACGCCGGTGGACACCGTCTCGCCATTGAAGCTCATCGTCATGGCTGCGCCTTCAAGGTCGAGCCCGGCAAGCGGCAGGCCCTCGCCTGCCAGAACGAAAAAGGCCGAGGAGCCATTGTCGGCCACGGTATCCGCAAAGGTGATCTTCCAGTCGGCAATGCGGCTGTCGACGATCTCGATCGCGGCGTGAACCGTGGCCACGGCAGCGGCAACCTCGGCAGGGGTGGACTGTGGGGAGGGCAGATCCGCAGCCAGAACGAAGGCGATCTCCGCCTCCGCCTTGGGCTGGATGCAGCGGGCGGGATCAAGCGTGCCGCCATCGGCCACGCGCATGTCATCGAACAGCGCGCCGAAATCCGGCTGATCGACGCCAAGCTGCACTTGCACCGCCTTGGCCGTCAGCCCGGCTTTGCGGCCCACGATGCGGCGGCCCTGCGCTTGCCAGAACCGCGTGTTGATCTCCTGCACCGCATAGGCGCCCGCTGCGTCGGTCGGCTCCAGCCCATCACGCAATGGGGGCACAGTGGTGCCGGCATAGGCATCGCGCAAACGGCGCGCGAGATCGTCGTGGCTGGTCGTCATTCCGGCATCTCCTCCAAGACTTGCGGGATACCTCCAGTTGGGGGCTTGCGCCACTGGCGGGCTGCGTTACCATCTCGCATCATGAGAACGGGAACCCCGCTGCTGAGTTCGTTGTCGCGGGCGCTGGCGATGCTGGAGGCGGTTATTGCCGAAGGCGCGAGCCGCAGCGTCGCGGCCATTGCCCGCGATCTTGGCGTGCCCGTTGCCACCGCGCACCGGCAAGTCGCCTCGCTCGTCGCGGATGGCTATCTGGCGCGGCAGGGCCGGGGATTCCATGTGGCAGGGCCGCGCCTGCTCCAGTTGCTGGGGCAGATCGACGAAAAGCAGGTGATCGCCAACTGCGCCGCCCCGGTGCTGTACCGGCTGGCAGGCCAACTGGGCTGCGTGGTGCAACTGGGCACGTTGGAAGCCGATATGGTGACCTACCGGATCAAGACCGGGGAGGGCGCAGGCGATCTGTTCACGCGCGTCGGCATGCAGCTTGAGGCCTATTGCTCGGGAATCGGCAAAGTGCTGCTGGCGTGGCTGCCAGCCGGAGACCGCGAGGCCTATCTTGCCACGGGTCCGTTTCCGCCACTCACCGCTCGCACCATCACCGAATCGGCGGCGCTGCGCCGGGAGTTGGCCCGCGTGCGCGAACAGGGCTTTGCCATGGATGACGGGGAAATCGCCGAGGGCCTGCAATGCCTTGCCGTGCCGGTGCGCAGTCCGGATGGGCGCGTGCTGGCGGCGCTTTCGGCCTCACGCGGGGCGGCGCAAGTGGCCGCGATCCCGCCTGAAGCGATCCTTGCGGACATGCGTTTGGCGGCGGCAGAGATCGAGGACATTCTGGCGGGCGCACTCGCCGCCTGAGGTTTCGTGTCTTGCGCCCGCCGGCAAGGTACTTTAAGCTTAAAACAAATCGAGGCAGGCTGAGGCGCATAGGCCGCCTGCAGTGCTGACATCGAGATATTTCAAGCTTGAAACTTTATCCCGGCTAATTCGCCGGAACCAGCAAGGGATTAGGTGCGATGAGGATTGCCAGTGTCGGCGGTGGTCCAGCCGGGCTCTACTTTGCGATCTCGATGAAGCTGCGCCAGCCGGATGCGCAGATCGAGATCTTCGAGCGCAACAAGCCGGGCGACACGTTTGGCTGGGGCGTGGTGTTTTCCGATCAGACCATGGCGAACTTGCGCGCCAACGATCCCGAGAGCGCGGCCACGATGGAAGCCGAACTCACGCATTGGGACGATATCGACGTCCATGTGAACGGAGCGAAGATCACCTCCACCGGGCACGGATTCATCGGCATCGGCCGCAAGCGCCTGCTCAATATCCTGCAGGATCGCTGCGCCGAGCTCGGCATCGTCCAGCACTTCGAGGTCGAGGTCGATCCGACGCTGGAGGCCTACAAGGACTTTGATCTCGTTATCGCCAGCGACGGGCTCAACAGCCGCATCCGCGCCACGCGGGAGGAGACCTTCAAGGTCGATATCGACATGCGGCCGAACAAGTTCGTGTGGTTGGGCACCAACCAGCTGTTCGATGCGTTCAAGTTCATCTTCGTGGAAACCAAGCACGGCTGGGTCTGGGCCCATGCCTACAAGTTCGATGCCAATACCTCGACGTTCATCGTCGAATGCCAGCCCGATACGTTCGCGGCATGGGGCTTTGGCGAAATGAGCCAGGAAGAAACCTGCCGGACCTGCGAGGCGATCTTTGCCGATCATCTGGGCGGCCATCCGTTGATGACGAATGCGGGCCACATTCGCGGCTCGGCATGGATCAACTTTCCGCGCGTGCTGTGCCACCAGTGGTATGATGGCAACCTGATCCTGCTCGGCGATGCGGCGCACACCGCGCACTATTCGATCGGATCGGGCACCAAGCTGGCGCTAGAGGACGCAATCAAGCTGGCCGATGTGCTGGCCGACAGCGATCTGCCGCTGGCTGAGGGCCTCAAGCAGTATCAGGACGAGCGCCATGTCGAGGTGCTCAAGCTGCAGAGCGCGGCCAAGAACTCGATGGGCTGGTTCGAGGAAGTGGACCGCTACCTCCACTTCGATCCGCTGCAGTTCACTTATGCGCTGCTCACCCGCAGCCAGCGCGTGAGCCACGAGAACCTGCGCCTGCGCGATCCGGCCTGGCTGGCGCAGCTGGAAAAGGCCTTTGCGGAGAAGGCCTGCGGTCATCCGCTGGAAAAGCCGGTGGCACCCATGTTCACGCCGTTCCGCCTGCGCGGAATGGAACTGGCGAACCGCGTCACCGTCTCGCCCATGGCGATGTACAGCGCCGCAGACGGTGTGCCTAACGACTTCCATCTCGTCCACTATGGTGCGCGGGCGCTGGGCGGGGCGGGGCTGGTGTTCACCGAAATGACCTGCGTTTCGCCGGAAGGGCGGATCACGCCGGGCTGCACCGGGCTCTACAGCGACGAGGCGGAAGCGGCGTGGAAGCGGGTCGTGGATTTCGTCCACACCAGCAGCCCTGCGAAGATCGCGCTGCAACTGGGCCATAGCGGCGCGAAAGGCTCCACCCAGCTGGGCTGGGATGCCATCGACGTCCCGCTCGAAGAGGGCAACTGGCCCCTGATCGCTGCCTCAGCCGTGCCGTGGTCCACCGCCAACCAGACCCCGCGCGAAATGACCCGCGCGGACATGGACGCCGTTCGCGACCAGTTCGTTGAGGCGACGCGCCGCGCCGTGCGTGCCGGGTTCGACATGGTCGAATTCCATGCCGCGCACGGCTACCTGATTTCCAGCTTCATCACGCCCGTGCTCAACCGGCGCACCGACGACTATGGCGGGACTCTTGAAAACCGCCTGCGCTATCCGCTGGAAGTGTTCCGCGCGATGCGCGCCGTCTGGCCAGAGGAAAAGCCGATGTCGGTGCGCATTTCCGCGACCGACTGGATCGGCGAAAGCGGCATGACCGCGCGCGATGCGGTGGAGGTCGCCCGCGCGTTTCGCGATGCGGGGGCAGACCTGATCGACGTTTCAACCGGCCAGACCACGCGTGAGGCGCGCCCGGTCTATGGCCGGATGTATCAGACCCCGTTTGCCGACTTGATCCGCAACGAACTGGATGTGCCGGTGATGGCGGTGGGCAACATCTTCGAGGTCGATCACGTCAATTCGATCCTTGCCTCGGGCCGCGCAGACCTTTGCGCGCTGGGCAGGCCGCACCTGATCGATCCGGCGTGGACGCTGCGCGCCGCTGCAGAGCTGGGCGGTGACGCTTCGGGTGTTCCGCTCCCGTACCGGAATGGCTTCGATCAGCTTTCGCGCAATCTCGCGCGGGCAAACGCGCAGGCGGTGCTGAACGTATGACAGACCTTACCGGCCATCACGCCGTCATCACCGGAGGCGGCACCGGGATCGGCGCCGCCATCGCGCGAACGCTGCACGGCGCAGGCGCGCGGGTGACGCTGATGGGGCGGCGGCCGGAGCCCTTGCAGGAGGTGGCGGCCACACTGCCGGGCGCTGCGGCGATCCAGATCGACGTTACCGACGAAGCCTCGGTCGAGGCGGCTATGGCTGCGGCGCGCGCCATCGCGCCCGTCACAATCCTCGTCAACAATGCCGGTGGGGCCGAGACTGCGCCGGTGGCCAAGACCTCGATGGCGCTGTGGCAGCAGATGATCGCGGTGAACCTGACCGGCGCGTTCCTGTGCACCCGCGCGGTCCTCAAGGAAGTTTCGCAGGCCGCGAATGGTCGCATCATCACGGTCGCCAGCACCTCGGGCCTCAAGGGCTACGCCTATACCGGGGCCTATGCCGCCGCGAAGCACGGCGTGATCGGCCTGACGCGCACACTGGCGCTGGAGCTTGCCAGCACTGGTGCGACCGCCAACGCGATCTGCCCGGGCTTTGCCGATACCGATCTGGTGCAGCGCTCGCTGGCAGCGGTCACGGCCAAGACCGGAAAGCCTGCCGACGAAGTGCTCGAACAGTTCGTGCGTGACAATCCGCAAAAGCGGCTGATCCGGCCGGAGGAAGTGGCGGCAACCGCACTGTGGCTATGCGATCCCCTGTCCTGCTCGGTCAACGGGCAGGCGATTGCGGTCGCTGGCGGAGAGGTGATGTAGATGGCGGTCCCCCATGCCAAGCAATCGCTGCGCGTCTGGCTCCGGATGCTGCGCGCTACCACGATCATCGAGAAGCGCATCCGCGGCTATCTGAAAACCGAGTTCGACAGCACGCTGCCGCGCTTCGACGTGCTTTCCGCGCTCGACCGCGAGACCGGCCCGATCACGATGTCGCAGCTGACCGATCACCTGCTCGTTTCGAACGGCAACCTGACCGGCCTCGTCAACCGGCTGGTGGAAGATGGCCTCATCAGCCGCGAGATCGATCCCGATGACCGGCGGGTGCAGCATGTCGTCCTCACGCCCGAAGGCCGCCGCGCCTTCCGCGAAATGGCCGACAAGCACGAGGCGCTGGTCGATTCCCTGTTCGCCGCGATGTCTGATGAAGACATGGCGACCCTGCTCGACCTGACAACCACACTCAACAGCGCCCTTCAGAATGGCGCGCGCCCTGCGGAGGATGCATGAACCCGTCTGATTATCAGCCCGCCCATTTTCTGTGGTCCTTCGCCGATGGCGTCGGCACGATCACGCTCAACCGGCCCGAGCGCAAGAACCCGCTGACCTTCGAATCCTATGCCGAACTGCGCGATCTGTTCCGCGCGCTGGTCAAGGTTCCGGCGGTCAAGGCGATCGTCATCACCGGCGCGGGCGGCAATTTCTGTTCTGGCGGCGATGTGCATGAAATCATCGGCCCGCTGGTGGGCATGACCATGCCCGAACTGCTCGATTTCACGCGGATGACCGGCGATCTGGTCAAGGCCATAAGGCACTGCCCGCAGCCCGTCATCGCGGCGGTGGACGGCATCTGCGCCGGGGCCGGGGCGATCATCGCGATGGCCTCTGACCTGCGCGTCGCCGCGCCCGATGCCAAAGTCGCGTTCCTGTTCAACCGCGTCGGCCTTGCCGGCTGCGACATGGGCGCCTGCGCCATCCTGCCGCGCATCATCGGGCAGGGCCGGGCCAGCGAACTGCTGTTCATGGGCCGCGCCATGAGCGCCGATGAGGGCGAGCGCTGGGGCTTCTTCAACCGCATAACCGCGCAGGACGGCGTGCTGGCCGAAGCGCACGAGATGGCCGCGCAGATCGCCGCCGGACCCAATTTCGCCAACGCCATGACCAAGACCCAGCTCCACGCCGAATGGGACATGGGCGTGGACGCCGCGATCGAGGCCGAAGCACAGGCGCAGGCAATCTGCATGCAGACGCAGGACTTTGCGCGCGCCTATCACGCCTTCGTCGCGAAGCAGAAACCCGTTTTCGAGGGCAACTGACATGGTCGATACCAGCTTTCTCGATTGGCCGTTCCTTGAAGACCACCACCGCACGCTGGCGCGGGAACTCGATGCCTGGGCGGCAGAGCATATCGCCCCGCTGGCGCACGAACACGGCGATGTCGATGCAGCTTGCGGCGTGCTGGTGCGGCGCTTGGGTGAAGGCGGCTGGCTGCGCTATTGCGTGCCTGCCAGCCATGGCGGGATGTTCGAAGAACTCGATGTCCGCTCACTCTGCCTGATCCGCGAGACGCTCGCGCGGCACTTCGGTCTCGCCGATTTCGTGTTCGCGATGCAGGGGCTGGGCAGCGGCGTGATCTCCAACTTCGGCAGCGAAGCGCAGAAGGCGAAGTACCTGCCCGGTGTTGCGCGCGGCGAGCTCGTGGCAGCCTTCGCGCTGACTGAACTCGATAGCGGATCGGATGTGGCGGCCACCGCCTCCACCGCTACCGATATGGGCGATCACTACCGCGTTGATGGGGCCAAGACCTATATCTCCAACGGCGGGATCGCGGATTTCTACGTCACCTTCCTGCGCACCGGCGAAGCGCCCGGCGCGCGGGGGCTTTCCGCGCTGGTGATCGATGCGGATACGCCGGGCCTGGAAATCGCAGAGCGCATCCACGTTGCCGCGCCGCACCCGCTCGCCACGCTGCGCTTCGATGGCATGAAAGTGCCCAAGGATGCACTCGTCGGCACGGCGGGCGCAGGGTTTGCGCAGGCCATGGCCAATCTCGATATCTTCCGCTCCACCGTGGGCGCCGCCGCGCTCGGCTTTGCCCGCCGCGCGCTGGATGAGGCGTTGGAGCGCGTGAAATCGCGCAAGCTGTTTGGCGGCACGCTGGCCGACATGCCGATTGCGCAGAGCCAGATCGCGGAAATGGCCATCGATATCGATGCCTCGGCGCTGCTGGTCTATCGCGCGGCCTGGACCAAGGACGTGCGCAAGGGCCGCGTCAGCCGCGAGGCGGCGATGGCCAAGCTCTATGCCACCGATCAGGCGCAGATCGTGATCGACAAGGCGGTGCAGCTGCACGGCGGGCTTGGCGTGGTGACCGGGCAGGTGGTGGAGGAACTGCTGCGCGAGATCCGTCCTTTGCGGATTTACGAAGGCGCCAGCGAAGTGCAAAAGCTCATCATTGCCCGCCAGGTCTTGAGCGGGGCCGGAGCGACCTGATGCCTGCCTATCAACGTGAAGTGCTCGTCCGTTTTGCGCATTGCGATCCGGCGGGGATCGTTTTTTACGCCCGCTATTTCGAGATGATCAACGGCGTGGTGGAAGACTGGTTCGAGGATGCGCTGGAGGCGAGCTTTTCAGGCCTGCTGTTCCACCGCAACCTCGCGACGCCGACGGTGCACTTCAATGTCGATTTCACGGGCCGCTCGATGATGGGTGACCGGCTGACGTTCGAAACTTCGGTTACGCGCTTCGGCACCAGCTCGTTTGACCTGTGCCATCAGGTCTCGTGCCGGGGCGAACACCGCATGCGCGTCCACCAGACACTGCTGTTCACCGATTCCAATGCCAAGGGCTCGCAGCCGATCCCGGAGGACCTCAAGCGGCGCATGGACCGGTACTACTTGCCGGAAAACGCGCCAAAGGCCGCCGCGACCTAACCCGGCTGGCGGATGCCCCGGGCTTCCAGGATCGGCAGCACGTTGTCGCGGAAGTACGGGAATTCCTTGCCGTAATCCACGAACGAGAGCGTGGTTCCGCCAAGGCCAAGCTCGTGCAGCTGGCACAGGCCATCCGCCACCTGCTCGGGGGTGCCGATCAGCGGAATCCCACCGTGGCCCATGGCGAACCGGTCGCGGATCAGCGCCAGTAGATCGTGCGGGAAGCTCTGCGCGTGGGCGAACTGGAGGCGCACGAGGTTATCGACCGCTTCCCAGTCAGCGTTGTCCTGCGCGAAGTGCTGGAGATAGTCCTGCGCTTCCTTTTCGGTTGGGCGGCAGACGACATGGCTGAATGTCAGCACATCGACATCGCGCCCTTGTGCGGCAGCTTGCGCCTTGATCTCCGCGATTTCCTCGCGCGAGCGGTCGAAATCGATCACCGAGGTGAACAGGAAATCGGCGTTGCGCGTCGCAAACTCGCGGCCAAGGCCTGAACCGGCAGCGTTGAGGATGGGCGGGCGGCCACTCACCGGCTTGGGCTCGGATTCGATGCCCTTGAGGTTGAAATGTTCGGTCGTGATATCGAATGCGCCGGGCCGCGCCCAAAGCTCCTGAATGATGTCGAACCACTCCTGCGCATAGGCGTAGCGCGTCTCGTGGTCATCGGGCAGCGTCATGCCCAGCGCTTCGTATTCGGGCTTGTTCCAACCGGCCACGATGTTGAGCCCGGCGCGCCCCTGCCCGATGGCGTCGATCGTGGCGATCTGCTTGGCGACGACGACCGGATGGTTGCAGGCGGTATGAATCGTGGCGATGACTGAAATGCGCTTGGTCGAAGCGAGCAGCCCCGCCGCCCAGGTCATCGTTTCCAGCACATGTCCATGGAAGTTGGTTTCGCCGCCATAGCCGATCCACCGCGCAATCGGCAGCATGAAGTCGATTCCCGCATCATCGAGCAGCTTTGAAAGCGCAAGATTGCTGTCCCAGCTGGCATCCCAGCGTTCGGGAATCTTTGTCACGGACATGCCGCTGGAGCAGTTGGTGGAAAAGGTGCCGAGCTTGAAGTGATTCGCCTTGCGCATCCGGTTTTCAACTGCTGGCATCTGTCCCTCCGTGCGTTAGGCTGCGTGGATCGTTCTTCGTCCGACCAATTATTTCAAGTATAAACTATGTCTGCGGCGCGGCGCTGGGCCTGTCAAGCGCAATGCCGACGCTCGATAGAATTTCAATTGATTTTCGATTCAAGGTCTGTCAGCACTATGGTAAGGGCGCGGCGCTGACCGCATGGCCCATGGGGAGTTATCTGCGTGACCATCCATGTTGACCTTCTGGGTACCGAGACCCGATTCATCGATACGGGCAAGTATGTGACCCGCTGCATTTCCGCCCCCAGTGAAAGGGGCGCTGAGGCCGAGCACGTGTTCCTCCTCCATGGCGGCGGCGGCCATGCCGAAACCTATTCGCGCAACATGACGCGCCTGGCCAAAGTGTGCCAGCCCCATGCGATCGACTTCATCTGGCACGGCATGTCCTCGCGCCCCGCCTATTCGGATGGTGCACCCCGCGCGGCAGAAAACTGGCTCACCCAGTTCACCGATCAGCTGCTCAACCTCATGGACCACATGGGCATCGAAAAGGCCGTGGTCGAAGGCGAATCGCTTGGCGGCTGGATCGCCTACGACATGGCGATCAATCACCCGGATCGCACCTCCAAGGTCATCCTCAACACCACCTGGGGCATGCATCTCGATCCCGAGCATGTGCACGAGGGCAGCACCGATCTCGATGCGCTGCGCCAGACCTCGATGAACGCGCTGCTCAATCCCACGCCCGAACTGCTGCGCAAGCGGCTGGAATGGCTGATGCCGCTGGGCGGTGTGACCGACGAACTGGTCGAACTGCGTCGTGCGCTGTGGTCAATCCCCGAAACCCGCACCGCATTGATCGAATACTATGAACGCCTGTTCGCGCCCAACATTGCCGAATTCTATTGGCAGGAAGCGGACATCGTGAAGATCACCTGTCCCACGCTGGTGTTGTGGACCGACAAGAACCCGATCCACGGCGAGGATGCCGCGCACCGGCTGGAAGCCCTCATCCCCGGCGCAAAGAAGCACATCATGCGCGGCTGCGCGCACTGGCCGCAGTGGGAACGCCCCGAAGAGCACGACGATGTCGTCTCCCGCTTCCTCCTCGGAACTCTTTGAACAAAATCGATAATAAGATTGAGCCCGCCCGCCTGAAAGGACCCAGCGAGATGAATGAAGCCACGCCTGTCCGCCGCCGCTCCACCGTGCGGATCAACACCACCAGCGATCAGCGCATCAACGACAGCAAGACTCAGAGCCAGTACCAGCCCTACAAGGATGCGGCCTGGGGCTTCATCAACCACTGGTATCCCGCGCTGTTCAGCGAGGAACTGCCCGAGGACAAGGTTGAGGGCATCCAGATTGCGGGTATCCCGATCGTGCTGCGCCGCGTCGATGGCAAGGTCTTTGCGCTGAAGGATCAGTGCCTGCACCGCGGCGTGCGGCTTTCGGCCAAGCCGATGTGCTTCAACAAGAGCACGATCACCTGCTGGTATCACGGTTTCACGTTTGATCTGGCAGACGGCAACCTCTCCACCATCGTCGCTAATCCAGATGATCCGCTCGTCGGCACCACCGGCATCACGTCCTATCCGGTCGAGGAAGTGGCCGGCATGATCTTCGTGTTCGTGCGCGAGGACGATTTTCCTCTCGAAGACGTGCCGCCGCTCTCGGCTGACCTGCCGATCCGCTTCCCGGATAACAGCGAGAAGTTCCCCCATCCGCTGTGGCCGGCCGCACCCAGCCTCTATGATGAAGGCGCAGTGGCGCTCGGCATGCACCGCACCGGGCAGAGCAACTGGCGCATCGCCTGCGAAAACGGCTTCGATAACGCCCACATCCTTGTTCACATGGACAACACCATCGTCCACGCGCTGAACTGGGTTCTGCCGCTGGGCATTCTTCCCGATCACGAAGAGCCGATCACGCTGATCGAGGACGAAGGCGGCCCCAAGGGCATGATGCAGTGGCTGTTTACCGACCGCTGGAAGCCGGTGCTGGAAAACGAGGCTCTCGGCCTCAAGATCGACAGCCTCAATGGCCGCTTCTACCGCACTTCGGTCGTCATGCCGGGCGTCCTGCTGGTGGAAAACTGGCCCGAGGAGCACATCGCTCAATACGAATGGTATGTGCCGATCACCGACGATACCTATGAATACTGGGAAGTCATGGTGAAGGTTTGCCCGACCGAGAAGGAGAAGGCCGCCTTCAAGCACCGGTATGACCGGGTGTTCCTGCCGCTGTGCCTGCGCGGGTTCAACGATTGCGATCTCTATGCGCGTGAGGCCATGGAAGAGTTCTACGCCGACGGCACCGGCTGGGATGCGGAACAGCTGGTTTCGACCGACATCTCGCCGATCACCTGGCGCAAGCTCGCCTCGCGCTGGAACCGGGGCATCGCCAAGCCCGGAAAGGGCGTGCCGGGCGCCACCAAGACATCGAGCATTCGCTTGCGCCGTCTGGCGGAGGGCAAGGCGCCCGGATACTTCGTGGAGAAGATCGAAGACGTGAACAACTACTGATGACAGAGCTGGCGCCGCACCGGGTAACTCTCGCCTTCAGCGATGGCATCGAGCACGAACTGGCAGTCGACCCCGGCGGCAGCGTGCTCGAAGCCGGGCTGGCGGCGGGGCTTCCCTTGCTCCACCAGTGCCGCTCGGGCAGCTGTTCCAGCTGTCTGGCTACGCTGGTGGAGGGGGAGGCGGCCACCCTGCCCGGATGCAGCTCCTCGCTCCTCGCGTCCGAACGCGCGGCAGGCCAGCGCCTGTTGTGCGTGACGGGTGCGGGCGGCGATTGCCGCTTTGCGCTGCCCTATGACAGCAAGGTGGGAGAGAACCGCGCGGTCGAAGGCCACGCCTTCATCAATGCGGTGGAGTGCGTGGCCGCCGATGTAATGCGGCTGGAGCTTGAACTGGCAGAGGATTGCTGGTTCGAGTTTCGCCCCGGCCAGTTCATCCAGATCAAGGTGCCGGGCACGGACCAGGCCCGCAGCTACTCGATTGCCTCCACGCCGGCGGAATTGCCGAAGATCGAACTGCTCATCCGCTTGCTGCCGGGCGGGGTGATGTCTGACTGGCTGCTGCAGCAGGCGGCGGTCGACACCGTGGTGGAGATTTCGGGGCCATATGGCGCCTTCTTCCTGCAGGATACGGGCAAGGCGCCGCTGGTGATGATCGCAGGCGGCACCGGGCTTGCCCCGATGATGGCTATGATCGACGTGATCCGCGCGAGGCCTGGCCTCAAGCCGCCGATCCATCTGAGCTTCGGTTGCCAGAGCGCCGAGGGCCTGTTTCACGGCGAGGCGATTGGCCTGCGCGAGATGTGGCTGCCGCGCCTTTCTGTCACCACATCGGTTGATCGCGGCCCCGCGCCCGACGGCGTGCGGATCGGCAATCCGGTCGAAGCGGTTGGCGCGGATGGTCCGCTGGACCCGGCAACGGTCGCCTACCTCTGCGGCCCGCCTGGCATGATCGAGGCGGCGCGCCGCCATTTGCAGGCACTGGGCGTTGCGCCCGGCAATATTCACGCGGAACAGTTCGTCGCGAGCTGAAACCAAGCAGGAGCCAGAAGGTATGGGCGTCGATAGTCTGGGGTACATGGCTCTCAAGGTGAGCAAGCTGGGCGAATGGCGCGCCTTGCTTGAAAAGGTGTTCGGCATGGAACCGCGCGAGCGCGACGGGGCCATCGACTACCGCATCGACAGCTATCACCACCGCCTGACCCTGACCGAAGATGCCGCAGACAGCGTCGAGGCCATCGGTTGGGAAGTCGGCAGCAGCGAGAAGCTTGTAGCGCTGGTGTCGACGCTGCAGGGCCTTGGCATCGCCGTGACCGAGGAAGGCGCTGATCTGCGTGGCCAGCGCAAGGTCAAGGAGCTCTACAGCTTCACCTGCCCGATGATCGGCAATCGGCAGGAACTCTATTACGGCCCGCTGATCTCCAACACGCCGTTTGCGCCAAGCCGCGGCATCAGCGGCTACAAGACCGGCAACCTCGGTCTCGGCCATGTCGTCTACTGGGTGAAAGACCTCGCCGCTTCGGTGAAATTCTATCAGGACGTCATGGGCTTCTCGATCTCGGACTACATCGCGTGGGACGATAACGACGCCGTCTTCATGCACTGCAACAGCCGTCATCACACGCTGGCGTTGATGAAGGATGGCCCCAATTCGCCTGCTGGCGAACTCATGCACCTGATGGTTGAGGCAACCAATTACGACGATGTTGGCTATGGCTATGATCTGGTGCGCGACATGGGCATCCCGGTGATGATCGAGCCTGGCAAGCATTCCAACGACCACATGCAGAGCTTCTATCTGCAGACGCCTTCGGGATTCTGGCTCGAATATGGCTATGGCGGGCTCGAGATCGGGCCGGATTGGGAAGTCCGCAACTACGATGCGCCCATGCTCTGGGGCCACCGGTTCGTGGGCGGCTGAGGACATGGCGCTGGAGACCTGCTTCGCCCGGATCGAGGCGCGCCAACCGCAGGTGCAAGGCTGGGCGTACATCGATAGCCAGGCCAAGGGTGGGGCCGGGCCGCTGGCGGGGGTGGTCCTCGGCGTCAAGGATGTGATCGATGTGGCGGGCATGCCCACCACGCATGGTTCGCCCGCTTTCCAAGGCAATGTGGCTACCGCCGATGCAGAAAGCGTTGCCTTGCTGCGCGCGGCAGGCGCGGTGGTGCTGGGCAAGACGGTGACGGCGGAGTTCGCCACCTATCACCCTGGGCCCACTACAAACCCCCGCAATCCGGCGCACACTCCCGGCGGTTCCTCCAGCGGCTCGGCAGCGGTTGTCGCTGATGGGCAGGCAGACCTTGCACTGGGCACGCAGACCGCAGGATCGGTGATCCGCCCGGCCAGCTTTTGCGGCACGTTTGGCTACAAGCCCACCTTTGGCCGCTACCCGCTGGGCGGCGTGCTCGAAACCGCGCCCAGCCTTGATACGCTGGGCCTGTTTGGCCGCGATCTTGCGGTGATTGCCGCTGCAGACGCCGTGCTTTCGGGCGAAGATGCCGTGCCGCTCGCATCGGCCAGCCTCACCGTGGGCCTGTGCCGCAGCCCAGCTTGGGATACAGCCAGCGCGGAAATGCAGGCCACCTTCCTCGCTTTTGCCGAAACGCTGCGCGCAGCCGGGCATGTCGTTGTGGACAGCGATCTGCCAGCGCCCTTCGATGGGCTCATCGCCGCGCAAATGCTGATCCACCGGCGCGAGGCTTCGATGGTCATGGGCCATATTCGGCGCGGCCATGCCGCCGAAGTCAGCCCCGCCTTCATTGCCATGATCGATGCCGGGGCGGCGGAAAGCGAAGCGGATTATCAGGCCGCGCTGGCGCTGCAGCGCGAATGCAAGGCGCTGGCGAGTGAAGTATTCCAAGGCGTCGATCTGCTGCTCGTGCCCGGCGCACCCGGGGCCGCGCCAAAGGGGCACACCGCGACTGGCGATCCCGTCTTCCAGCGCATCTGGACCGCGCTGGGTGCGCCCTGTTTCGGCTTTCCAGCCGCGTGGCGCGTCGATGGCCTGCCGCTGGGCCTGCAAGTGATCGGCGCGCCCGGCACGGACCGGCAACTGCTTTCCAATGCGAGGGCCATTGCAGCCCTCGCCGCGATCAGGGAGATTTGACCATGGAACCCACTGCAGCGGTGCCCTTCACGCCCGAAATGGAAGCCGCCTATGCGCGCGCCAAGGCAAAGCTCGATCCGGCACGGCTCAAGCAGCTCCTGTTCGATATCACCGATATCCATTCGCCCACCGGCGCGACGCGCAACGCGGCGGAATTCGTGGCCGATCACATGGCCAGCATCGGTCTTTCCCCCAAGCTCGATCCGATGACGCCGATCTCGTCTAACGTGCTGGGCGAAAAGCGCGGGTCAGGCGGCGGCGCGACACTGCTGCTCTACGCGCCGATCGACACGCACCTGGAAGGCGACGAAAGCGATTTCCCCTGGGCGGGCCCCGAACAGTTCGCCGATCTGCGCCCTTCGGCCAAGATGGTCGGCGATTGGGTCTACGGGCTCGGCTCCTCCAATCCCAAGGCGATGGTCGCCAGCCTGCTCGAAGTGGCAAACGCGCTGATCGAAGCGGAGGTGCCGATGCTGGGCACGCTCAATGTGGGCTTTGCCGATGGCGGTATGCCCGTCACCATCCCCCAGCGCGACAACGCCGGGATGAGCCACGGCGTCCACCACTTGCTCAATCGCGGCATGGCACCCGATTTCGCGATCATCATGAAGCCGTGGAACTGGGTCTATCACGAAGAGCCGGGCATGGGCTGGTTCAAGATCCAGGTGAAGGGCACGCTCGGCTATGCCGGGGTGCCGCGCGGCCTGCCTGCCTTCCGCAGTTCGGTGGTTCCGGCCGCCACCGTGATCCTCGAGCTGGAACAGTGGCTGATTGATTATGCCGAGAAAAACCGCTCGGGCGATATCTACCCCCACGGATGGATCGCCGGCGTGCGCGGCGGCTGGCCTGAACGTCCGGCCTTCCCCAGCGCCGTGACGGAGATCTTCTTCGATGTGCGCATCAGCCCGCGCACTACGCCGGGCGAAGTGAAAGCCCAGTTCGAAGCGTTCATGCACGATCTCGCCGCGCGCTTCCCGGATATCGATTGCGATTGGGAGATGTATGGCTCCACCCCCGGTGGCACCACTGACCCGGCCAACTGGATCATCCAGTCCTGCCGCCGCGGCTGGGAAACCATCGAGCAGCGCCCTTATGTCACGCCCGATCCGCTTGGCGGGCAGACCGACGGCGCGGCGCTCCGCCGCCTTGGTGTGCCGACCGCGCGCATCGGCTGGCCCTGGCCAGCCGAAGGTTCGCCCGAACCCATCGCCGAAGGGCTGGGCGGCATGGGCGCGACCTATGTGCCCGATCTCATGCCGTGCCTTGAGAAAATCCTCTACGCCTGCATCGATACACTGATGCGGCCGAGGAGCGAGCTGGGGCTTTAGAGCGCTTTCCGCCCTTACCCCTCGCTCGCCCGGTTGAGCGTCACCGAGCTGCGCGCCGATTCCTCATAGATTCCGGTGATGATCGAGAGCAGATCGGTCGCGTCTTCCACGCGGGCGTCAAAGTCGGTCAGGCTGCGGAACTTGCGCATCAGGATCTCGCTGCGCAGTTTGGAATACTCGTTCGTCAGCCGCTCGCCCAGCTTGGTGATCGAGTAGGAGTGGTTCTTGGTGCCCGGCTCCTTGTTTTTGTGGATCAACCCTGAGCTTTCCAGCTTGCGCAGGCTGTACTGGATGTTGGGCAGGTCGTCGCGGTTGAGCAGGCGGGCAATGGTCGTACTGCTCTTCGGCCGGTTCTGCATCCGGATCACGTGCAGGATCACATGCTCGGCGTGTTTCAGTTCCGAAAGGCCGACGATCTCGTCCGCTGCCGCAACCCAGCGCGCAAACGCCTCGATCACGCGCATCAGCGCGAATTCCATCTCGGTGACCTTGAATTCGGTCTCGTCCTTGGCGAGGTGCCAGTTGCGGTAATACTCGGACTTCATGGCGCTGCGGGTGCTCCTGACAGGCGGCTTGGCGGCCTTATCGGGCAAGCCAGTAACGCAGACAAGGTCATGCAGATAGGGCCGCGCCGTATCCTGGCACAATGGGAGGTAGGCCGAGTGCCTTGAGCATCTGCCGCACGGTGCAGCTGGAGGCGGTAACAACCGGCAGGCCAAAGCGCTGCTGCGCGGCTTCGATCGCGGCAGCAGCGGGCATCTGTACGCAGGCAGACAGCACCAGCGCATCGGCACCGGCCAGATCGAGCGCGCCTGCCGCCTCGATTGCTGCGAACGGATCGCGTCGTCCCACGGCTAGGTTGTCCGAGATTTCCAGCGAATGGACCGATTGCACGGTGAAGCCTTCCGCTGCGATATAATCAGTCACCGTGCAGGTCAGCGGCTTCATGTAGGGCGCAAGCACCGCAATGCGCCGGAAACCCAGTTCCTCCAGCGTGTTCACCAGCGCGCCCGCGCTTGTCACGACCGGGGCCGGGCCGCCTTCCTGCGCCGCAATTGCGGCAAGGTTGCTCTCGCTGGTGCGGTGATAGCCAAGGCCCATCGCCATGATCGCGACGAGGCAGGCATAGCCGATCACGTCGACTCGCGCGTCCGCCAGTTCGGCGGCGCAGCGCAGCGATTGCGCGTCCATTGCCGCCAGTTCTTCCTTCACCACGTGCATCATCCGCATGCGGCTGGAATGGAAGGTGAAGCGCTCCGGAAAAGCAGCTTCGCGCGCGCGCAGCATCGCCGGGATCTCGGTTTCCATCGTGGTGTTGGAACTGGGCACGATCTGCCCGATCCGGAAAGCGCGGCTCATGGAAACAGCGATGCCACCGGGTCCAGCAGGGCGTCCTTGGCGGTCTCGGGCGGGAAATAGGTGGTCTTCGATTGGGCAATGCCCAGATCGATCAGCGTCTCGCACTGCTTGAACGCCACAAGGCCCGGATTGAGCACCGGCACTTCGACGCGCGAGGCAAGCCAGGTGGCAGATTGGTGCATCGTGGTCGAACCCAGGATCAGCACATCCGCGCCGTCTTCATCGATGGCCTTGCGTGCCTGCTCTTCCAGCTTGGCAAAGACGATGTCTTCCTTGCCCGCGAGCAGTTCCGCCGTATCGGGCCGCACATTGATATCGCGGATCGAGGCGAGGCGGTGGCCCAGCCCCGTTTCCACCGCCAGCTTTTCATACAGGGAATGCCAGCGCTTCCACATCGTCAGCACCGAGAATCTCTTGCCGAGATCGGCGGCGAGGAAGAACGAGGAGCGCCCGGGCCCGACCACCGGGATCGAGAGGCGCGAGCGCAGCGCGGCAAGGCCGCTGTCGCTCATCGAATTGATGCAGACGGCGGCATAGCCCTGCTCTTCGGCGCGCGCACCGGCTTCCAGCACCCAGGCATCGGCCAGAGTTTGCTCATAAGGCGAATCGAGCAGATTCGCGCCATTGCGGCAGCCCACAAAATCGATGGCAATGTCGGGCCGGATCAACTCGGGCGGGATCTGGCTGGCAAAGCCGGGAATAGCGAAGGCCGGCACTGGCACCGGAACGATCATCAGGATGCGCTTGATGGCGGCCACGCGGGGTATTTCCTTGCAAATGTGGTAGCCCCCGCCTGCAAGCAGGCAGGGGCTACCAGAGGACTAGAAGCTGACGCGCGTGCGCACGGAGAACACGCGGGGCAGGCGGTACGACACTTCGTTGCAGCCGCACAGCCCGGCAAGGTCATAGCCCTGCAGGCCGATGAGCTTGTTGGTGGCGTTGTCCACGCGCAAGCCAACCTCGAACATCTTGCTCGCCGAAGTCCAGTTCAGGCCGAGATCGACATTGGCAAAGCCGCCGAACTTGTCCGCATCGAAGTTGCGCAGGTTGTAGAAGAACGAGGACGAGTAGGAGACGTTGGCATTCGCCGCCATCTCGCCGCCGAACATGTCCCAGCCATAGCGGATGATGCCCGAAGCCTGCGTTTCCGGAGCATAGGTCGGCTTCAGATCCTTGCGGATCGGGCCGCCCACGCGCAGCGGCACGTCCTTCACCTTGGCGTCGAACTGCGAGAACGTCAGCGCCATGTCGAGCCCGGGGATCGGGTTCGCCTGAAGCGAGATTTCCGCACCATACGTCCGCGCATCGGCGTTGATGACGAGGCCCGCCACGCCGGTGAACAGGAACGACTGGTTGTTCTTGTAGTCGTAGTAATAGACCGCGCCGTTGAGCCGGACCTTGTTGTCGAGCATCGAGAGCTTGAAGCCGCCTTCATAGGACCACAGCGTCTCCGCGCCATACCGGATCGCGGAATCGGGCGTAGCGAGACCGCCGTTGAGCTGCGCGTTATAGCTGCCTGCCTTCACGCCGCGGTTGACGCCGAAATAGAGCAGCGTGCCATCAGCCGGGCGATATTCGAACTGCACCTTGCCTGCCCACAGCGTCTGCGCATCCTTGTCGGCATAGGGCGTTGGCACGCCGCCCGGGTACGTCGGCCCGATGGTCAGCGGGAAGCCGGGCACGGTCTGGGGCGGCTGGATCGCCATCGGATCGGGCGAGATGAACAGCTGCTGGATGAAGTTGTAGTCCTTCTTCTCGCGGATCACGCGGGCACCCACGACCACGCGGAACTGGTCGGTAAAGTCATAGTCGACCTGTCCGAATGCCGAATAGCTGGTCGTCTTGAGGTGGCCGATCGAGGCGATATCGACCGGATTACCCGGAACAAGGCCGCCAAGCGGTGCCTTGAGGCCGTTGTTCGACAGGTTGTCGATGTGCAGGAAATAGACGCCCGCCGCCCAGTTCAGGCGTTCGCCTTTGCCGTTGAGGCGCAGTTCCTGCGTGAAGCTCTCGGCATCGACATTGCCGTAGTTGGCCAGCTGGTTGGCCGGGCCTGCATCGACGTCGATGAACAGCAGCTTCTTGAAGTTCTTGTAGTCGGTGACCGAAGACAGCGTGAGGTTGTCGTTCAGCTCGAACTTGGCGCGCAGGTTTGCGCCCCAGGTATCGACATGGCCCTGATTCTTGAAGGCGAAGTCGCTGGAAAGCGTGCGCGTCTTGGGGTCCGGTGCCCGGTAGCCAAAGAAGTCTGCGCCCGGAGCGCGGCCGTAGATTTCGCCGGGGCCGCCGAAGATGCCGTCGTTGTTGAGGTCTGAACCAGCGTCACCATTGATTACGCCCGGCCCGCCCGGCACGCCGATCGACGCGCGTGTTTCATTGGGGCCGGCATCCAGCACGTTGATCAGCTCGCCGTTCGCATCGAACTGCGCGATCGTGGCCTTCTGGGTATAGGGACCAGTGTTGACCTTGGAGCGCGAGCCGTTGGCCGAAAGGATGAACTGCGTGGTGGAGCTGGGCTCCAGCAGGATCGTGAAACGGCCCGCCAGCGTGGCGTCGTTGCCAAGGTCCGCACCCGCGCCCGGCCCGGGCGCTGCGCCCACCGCGCCGCGCGGATAAAGGTTCTTGAGATAGGGATCCTGCTTGTTCCAGCGGCCTGCGGCGCGGACTGCGATCTTCTCGCTCAGCGGCCCGCCAACCGCGCCTTCCAGCGTGAACACGCCGGGATTGCCGGTGCTGTCCATCACGCCATAGCGGGCATCGGCATAGCCTTCCCACTTCGACAGGGAGGGCAGGTGGCTGATGTAGTGGATCAGGCCGCCGGTGGCATTGCGCCCGAACAGCGTGCCTTGCGGGCCCTTCAGCACTTCGACACGGTCGATATCGAACACCGCGAAGGATTGGCCCTGCGCGATCGCGATATAGCCGTCATCGAGGTAGACGGCGTTGGGCGCCTCGACGATGTCGTTGAAATCGTTCTGGACGACGCCGCGAATGGTAAACTGGGTGTTCTGCCCGGCAAGGCTGCCCGAAATCGAAACGCCGGGCGAGAAGCTGGCGACATCGGCGCTACGCTGAATGCCGAGCGCGCGCAGCTGGTCACCCGAATAGGCGGTGATCGCGATGCCGACGTTCTGAACGTTTTCCTGCCGCTTCTGTGCGGTCACGACGATTTCGCCGCTCAGCACCGAGTTGTCGTCGCTGCTTGTTTCCTGCGCGGTTTGCGGTGCGGCTTCCTGCGCCATGGCGGGCAGGGCTGCGGACATCGCCAGCGTACCGGCATAGGCGCAAAGCGTCATTTTCGTGATGGTTTTCATGGTACTCCCCTCTGATTTCCCCCCCACGGCAGAGTGCGCGGGTGCCCGTGTGTGCGTCATTCTTGTTCCGGTACCTGCGTCCGGTATTTGCCCGCGCAAATTACAATGCGTCGGGAACTGTATCACCATCCGATGATGGCAAACTTCAATAGAAAGTCAATTAAACGTCCCGTAAACATCTCACATTATGAGAGCCAGCGGGCAACAAGGTGTTCGGCGCTGCGCAAGGCCAGCGCGTGGTTGGTGAAATTGGGGTTCATCGCGCCTGCAGTCGGAAACAGTCCAGGTCCGGCAATGACAAGATTGTCGATATCGTGGCTGCGGCCGAAGCTGTCGGTCACCGAGCTGCGCGCCTCGCGGCCCATGATCGTGCCGCCCATCATGTGCGCTGTCGCCATCGGTCCG
>JBIPOH010000114.1:0-9383 GCA_044379435.1 Novosphingobium sp. | reverse complement strand
CCTTTTGTTGCCGCAATCGCTGGCCAAACGCAGGCACGGCGACTTCTCTTGCACAGCGACTACAATGGGCAGGAAGGGCATGTTAGCGATTACGAAAGCTTCCGCGACTGGGCGCTTGCAGCCAGCAGTTCGCCAAGCGACGATCCACGCGATCTGCTGAATGTCTGGCATGTGATCCGAAGCCGACCGTCGGCATCTGCCGAGGCGACCGGAGTGGCGATCCCGGCAAGTGATGCACCTGGTGCCGCGCCTGTCCGCCGCGCCTTCCGGGCCGAAGATATCGAAACCGCGCGGCGCCTTCGCGCCTTCCAGGAGGCAAGCCGATGAACAATCCCTACCGCGGCAAGCCAGCGCGCAGCTTCTGGCGCAGCGCGATCAGCGAACGCCATGTGGCCGATTTCGCCGAGCTGTGGGATCCGATGCCGCTGGTCAAGGCCGACAAGGTGGCCACGGCGGGCAGCTGCTTTGCCCAGCATATCGGCCGCAACTTGCGCATTCGCGGCGCCAACTACATGGACTGCGAGGCCGCGCCGCCGGTGTTCGGCAATGAAGCCGAAGCGCGCCGCTTTGGGTTCGGCGTGTTTTCCTGCCGCTATGGGAACGTCTATACCGCGCGCCAGCTGCTGCAACTGGCACAGGAAGCCTTTGGCCAGCGCCAGCCGGTCGAGGCTGTGTGGCAGAAACAGGACCGCTTCTTCGATGCGCTGCGCCCCGGGATCGATCCGGTTGGCCATGCCACGGCGCAAGACGTGGTCAGCGCGCGCCAGCGCCATCTGGCAGCAGTGCGCGCGATGTTCGAGACGCTCGACGTGTTCGTGTTCACGCTGGGCCTGACCGAAGGGTGGGAAAGCAGCGAAGACGGCACGATGTTCCCGACCGCGCCCGGCACTATCGCGGGCAGCCATGAGCCGGACCGCTATGCCATGCGCAACTTGCGCTACGGCGAGGTGCTGGCCGACATGGAGGCGTTCTGGGCGCTGCTCAAGACGGTCAATCCCGCGGCGCGCATGCTGCTCACGGTATCGCCCGTGCCGCTCGTGGCCACGGCAACCGATCAGCACGTGCTTCCCGCCACGATCTATTCCAAATCGGTCCTGCGCGCAGTTGCGGGGGATCTGGCAGCCGATCACGAAGGCATCCACTACTTCCCCTCGTATGAGCTGATCATCGGCCACCCATCGCGCGGCATGTTCTTCGATCCCGATCTGCGGGAAGTGAACGATTTCGGCGTGAATCTGGTGATGAACCAGTTCTTCACGGGCCGTCTGGCCGTGGAATTCGGCGGGGCGCCAGCGCCTCAGGCCGAAGAGGAGTTCGAAGTGATTTGCGACGAGGGACGCATTACCGAAGACCTTTGACCGCACACTGTGGCACAATCACGCGCGTTGCGGACGCTTTTGGGGGGCAATCCGAATTACCATGACCGAATCGACCATCGCACCCGGTGGAGATGACGCATCGCATCCGGACGAAGTGTTTGTCGTGGTTTGCGGCATGCCGCGCTCCGGCACCCGTCAGTTCGCCGATTTCCTCAATCGTCATACCGCCATTGCCGTGCAGGGAGAGATCCGTCCCTCGCTCATCCGCAGTATCCGCAAGCTGTTGAGTGAAGCCGATGCGGCCTATCCGTCCGGCTATGCCGCGAAATACTACCACAAGAAGCGCGCCCGCATTGTGGCCGACATGTTTGCAGGCCTGTCCAAGGGCCGCCGCGTGTCGAAACCCAAGGCTCACATCCTCGGGTTCAAGACGCCGCTCGGCGAGCACTATGGCGCCTATGTCGACGACATTGTCGGCGATAGCTTTGCCCATACCAGCTATTTCTATTGCATCCGCAACATCGTCGACTGCTACCTCTCGCTGATCGAAATGCCGTGGTTCATCGAAGGACCCAACGCGTATATCACCAGCTACATCAATAGTTTGAACAATGCGGTGGCGCTGCAGGAACAGGCCGCGGCAGGCGGTTCGCGGCTTTCCATCGGCGTGCTGAACCTCGATGATTTCATCCGCTCGGACGCCAAGGCCGCATGGGTTGAGGCGCGGCTGTTTGCGCCGCTTCCCGCCACGCTCGCTCCCGGCTGGATCGATGAAATCGTTGGCAGCACATCCAATCGCAATGCCACCGAAAAGGCGACCGGAAAGCGCCGCAAGAAGGAACTGACGGGGCCAGCAACCGAGGTCTTCCTTCACCGCCAAGCTGAAATAGAGCATGCAGTGGCGCGGTTTAATGCCGCATTCAGCGAAAACCTTACATGCAAGCTTCCGTCGGTAGAACTTGTCGCCTAGGAATACAGTATGACGTCTCTCACTTCGCATTCCCTGCAGGCACACAGCTCCAACCTTTCGCGCGTGCACAGCGGCGGGGCGCGCCTGATCATGCTGATCGCGGCGCTGCTGTTTGCGCAGGCGGCGCAGGCCGGTGAGATTCACCTCGCCATCAATGGCAGCGATCGCAACGATGGCCTTTCGGAACAGCGCCCGGTTGCCACGCTTACCGCTGCAGTGAAACTGGCCGCCGCCCAGTCTGCCAAGACGGGTGAAGACATGGCGATCGTGGTCGGCCCCGGCATCTATCGGGGCCAGACCCTTGAGCTGGATGACAAGACGATGCGCGGCAAACTGACGATTGCCGGTACCAGCCCCGTCGCGGCGGAATATCCTGCCTTCTATGGCCGCGGCAACGGCACCTGGCTGCGCTATGATGGCAGCACCGGACGCGACACGGGCCTGACCATCCGCAACTTGCGGATTGTCGATTATGGCACCGCGATCACGCTGAACGGCAACCGCGATGATCCCGCCGGATTCAACCGCGGCACGGTGATTGCCAACAATGTGTTCGCCCGGATTGGCAGCACATCCGGCAAGGGCAAGTCCACCGCCGCCCTGCGCTTTGTCAACTCGCGCGATAACATTATCGAAAACAACTACTTCCGCAGCATCCGCAACTATCCGGTCAGCTCCTGCCCCGGGCTCCATGCCATGTATGTGGCGCATTTCTCGTCCGGCAACCGGGTCGAGCGCAACAAGTTCGAGGACTTCTGCGGCTCAGCGGTCAAGCTACGGGACGCATCGGGCGATACCGTGCTTGTGAACAACAGCTTCGCTACCGCAGATCGTGCCGCTGCAATCGAGGAATGGTTCTGCGATCTGGGCAAGACCGAAGAATGCACCAAGAAGACCGGCGAATGCCCTTCCACCGGCAATATCGCGAGCGGTAACACCTTTGCCGGGATCGAGGAGCGGCGGCAGATTTCGGTGCGTGGCAGCCGCCAGCCGCGTCCTTGGTGCGATGCTGCGGCATACACCCAGGCTCGTTTTTCCGAACGCTGATCCTGCAGCGCCGCCGCAATGCCATTTCAGAACCTGAAGATTGCGCTGCTGGCGGACGAACTGACGCGTTCCTGCCTTGCTCCGGAATGCACGGTAATCGATGTGCCAGCAGCGGGCTTTGCCGCACTGCTGCGTTCGGCGCGCCCTGATCTGCTGCTGGTGGAATCGGCCTGGCACGGGGTCGATTCCAGCTGGAAATACAAGATCGCCTCCTACCCGGGCTATATGCTTCGTTCAAACCGCCGCCTGCGCAAGCTGGTGCGCGCCGCGCGCGATCTGGGCATTCCGGCCGTGTTCTGGAACAAGGAAGACGGCGTCCACTTCGACCGGTTCATCGCCAGCGCACAGCTGTTCGATCATATCCTGACAGTCGATGAAACCTGCGTGCCCCGTTACCGGGCGGCGGTCGGTCCCGCCACCACCGTGGGCGTGATGCCATTTCCGGTGCAGCCGCGATTCCACGCCTTCACCGGCTTCGATTTCCGCACCCATGATGCCAACTTTGTCGGTAGCTACAGCACGCATATCCACGATGCCCGCCGCGCGTGGCAGCACATGGCCTTCACCGCCGTGCGCGAAAGCGGAATGGCGCTGACAGTCTATGATCGCAATTCGGACCGCAGTTCGGCGATCTATCGCTATCCCGAATGGGACGGGCTGGTGGTCCGCCCCGCCGTGCCCCACGCGCAGACGGCGCAGATCTACAAGGATCACCTGATCTCGCTCAACGTGAACACGGTGACGAATTCGCCCACCATGGTTTCGCGCAGGCTGGTGGAGATTTTGGCCTGCGGCGGCATTGCCGTCACATCACCGTCCGCCTCGGTCGAGGCGATGTTCCGCGATTTCTGCCATGTCATTACCAGCGCCGAAGAAGCGCGCGCGCTGTTCGAACGGCTCCGCCATGGCCCTTCGCGCGAAGACCTCGACCGCGCACGGGCGGGGGCCGACCATGTTGCGCAGCATCACACCTGGGCGCAGCGGCTCGAACTGGTCACCGCTGCTGCCGGGTTGTAAGCCGTGCAGCCATGAGCACGACCGAGGCCTTGGCGCAGCCCTATGGCCGGATCATCACAGTGGGCCTGCGGCAGTGGAAGGCCCACAATCTGCGTCCGCTGCTGGCGGCGCAGTGCAGCAGCCTGCACTTTGCCCGCGATGCAGCGGCGGCGCGTGCGCTTGGCCCCGGGGCGGGTGATGCCCTGGCGGTCTGGGGCGCGGTCCCGCCGCCCGGGATCGCCGCGCTGGCCGAAGCGAGCGGGGCGGCCCTGATCCGGCTGGAGGATGGCTTTATCCGGTCGGTAGGCCTCGGCTCCGATCTTATCCCGCCGCAGTCGCTGGTCATGGACCGGACCGGTATCTATTTCGATGCGACCCGGGCCAGCGATCTCGAAACGACCCTCCAGACCGCGCCATTCAGCGACGAGGACCGGGCCGTCGCCGCGCGTGTGCGGGCCTTCATCGCCGCGACCGGGCTCACGAAATACAACATCGAGCCGCGCATGGTCCCGCGCTGGTCGGTGCAACCCCGCCCCGTGGTGCTGGTGCCGGGGCAAGTGGAAACCGATGCCTCGATCCTGCTGGGCGGTGCGCAAGTGCGCCGTAATCTCGATCTGCTGCGGGCCGTGCGCGCCAGCAGGCCCGAGGCGTGGATCGTCTACAAGCCGCACCCCGATGTGATGAGCGGCAACCGCAGCGGCCGGGTTGCGCTGCGCGAAGCGGCCAAGCTGGCAGACTGGATCGAAACCGAGGCATCGATCGTCAGTTGCATCGAGGCCTGCGACGAGGTGCACACGATCACCTCGCTTTCCGGGTTCGACGCGCTGCTGCGCGGCACGCCGGTCGTCACCTATGGCGCACCGTTCTATGCGGGCTGGGGCCTGACCGATGACCGCGCCAGCGTGCCGGCCTGGCAGCGCAGAACCCGCAGGCTCACGCTTGACGAGCTGGTGGCAGGGGCGCTGCTGGCCTATCCACTCTACTGGAACACGGCGCAGGCCCGCCCGGACACCTGCGAAACGGTCCTATCCCGCATTGCCGAAACCCGCGATCTCCTTCAAAGGAACGGAACGCTCGAACGCTTGCGTTCCGGGTGGACAAGGCGTCAATTGCGGAAGCTTCGGGTTCTGTACGACGTGGTGTGGGGGAAGCGCTGAGCGTGATCGAGGGAGGGATCAAGGCCTTTGCCGGTCGGCGCGTGCTTCTGCTGCAGGGACCCGTGGGGCCGTTTTTCCTGCGGTTTTCCCGCGATCTGACGGCAGCGGGCTGCACGGTTCACAAGATCAATTTCAACGCCGGAGACTGGCTGTTCTATCCCGGCGGCACCGCTTATCGCGGGCGGATGGAAGATTGGCCGCGCTGGTTTGAGGTGCGGCTGCGCGAACTGGAGATCGATCTGGTCTTCCTGTTTGGCGATTGCCGCCCGATCCATCGCAGCGCGCATGAAGTGGCGACCCGGCTCGGCATCGAGGTTGGCGTGTTCGAGGAAGGCTATCTGCGCCCCGATTTCGTGACGCTGGAGCGCGACGGGGTCAACGCCAACAGCCCGCTCACCCGACAACCCGAAGACTATCTCGCCGCGCCCGACCGGATCATCACCACCCGGCCCATGCCCAGCGCCTATTGGCGCATGGTGTGGTGGGGATTCAATTACTTCCTGTTCGGCGGGCTCGGCCGCCTGCGCTACCCGCATTATCGGCATCACCGCCCGCTGATGCTGCGCGAATGCCTGCCCTGGCTGCTTTCCCCTTTGCGCAAGCAATGGTTCAAGTGGCGCCAGCGCGGCATTCAGGAAAAGCTGGCCGGACCGTGGAGCAACAGCTTCTACTTTGTCCCACTGCAGGTCCACAACGATGCGCAAGTGCTCACGCACGCCGACGTCGGCGGGATCGAGGGCTTCATTGCCATCGCCATCGCATCGTTTGCGCGCCATGCCCCAGCGGACACCCGTCTCGTGTTCAAGCATCACCCGATGGACCGGGGCTACCGCAACTACGCGCGCATGATCCGCGAACTGGCTGAAACACACGGCTGCAACAGAAGAGTGCTCTACATCCACGATCAGCACACGCCCACGCTGATCCGCAATTGCCGCGGCGTGGTGGTGATCAACAGCACCGTGGGGCTGACCGCGATTGGCATGAAATGCCCGACCAAGGCGGTGGGCGAGGCGGTGTGGGATATGCCGGGCATGACCTATCAGGGTCCGCTCGACCGGTTCTGGGCTGAAGCTGCATCGGCCTCCCCGGACCGGGAGCTCTACCTCAAGTTCCGGGACGAGCTGATCACTCGCACCCAGCTCAACGGCAATTTCTACAAGCAGCTTGCGCCTGAATTGTGCGCCACCGGGCTGATCTGGAACAGCGAAGCCACGATCCTGCCGCAGTCAGCCAATGCAGACGGCATCAGCGCGGATGAGATCGAGGCGGAGGCTGGCGGCATCACAGGCTCCAGTAGCGGGCACCTTCCGGCACGGCTGCGGGCGCAAGGACGGACTTGACGTCGATCACTACGCCGCCCGGCTTGAGCATCGCGCCCAGCGCATCGCGCGAAAGACCGGCATAGGCATCGTGTGAAACTGCCAGAACCAGCGCATCGAGATCGTGCATTGCCGAAAGATCGCTCAGCGTGATGCCAAACTCGTGCTGCGCGGCAGCGGGATCGGCCAGCGGATCGTGGACAATCGGGCTGATCCCGAACTCGGCGAATTCGCGGACGATATCCTCGACCTTGGAATTGCGGATATCGGGCACGTTCTCCTTGAACGTCAGCCCCAGAATGCCGACCCGCGCGGCGGCCAGCTTGCAATCGGACGCGGCCATCATCTTGACCGCGCGCTGCGCGATATAGCTGCCCATGCCATCGTTGATGCGCCGCCCCGCAAGGATCACTTGCGGGTGATAACCCAGCTGTTCAGCCTTGGCGGTGAGGTAATAGGGATCGACGCCGATGCAGTGCCCGCCAACCAGCCCCGGATAGAAGCGCAGGAAGTTCCATTTGGTGCCAGCCGCCGCCAGCACTTCACTGGTGCGTATGCCCACGAGATCGCAGATCTTCGAGATTTCGTTCATCAGGGCGATGTTGATGTCGCGCTGGGTGTTCTCGATCACCTTGGAGGCTTCGGCCACCTTGATCGACGAAGCCTTGTGAATCCCAGCGGTGACCACCGAGCCATAGAGATCGGCCAGCAGATCGAGCGTTTCGGCATCGTGGCCGGACACCACTTTCACGATCTTTTCAAACGGGTGGGCCTTGTCGCCCGGGTTGATGCGTTCGGGGCTGTAGCCCAGCTTGAAATCGATGCCGGAACGCAGGCCCGATGCCGCCTCGATCACCGGCGCGCAGACTTCTTCGGTGGCGCCGGGATAGACGGTCGATTCGAACACGATCACCGCACCCGGCTCGATCACCTTGCCCACGGTCAGGCAGGCCTTGTGCAGCGCGGAGAAATCGGGGCGTCGGCTTTCGTCGACCGGGGTGGGCACAGTCACGATGATGATCCGGCAGCCGCGCAGATCCTCGGGTTTGTCAGTCACCACCAGCGCTGATGCCAGCAATTCCTCGCGCGAGACTTCATTGGTGTGATCGACACCGGCCTTCAAGGCGGCGATGCGCGCCGCGTTCACATCCAGCCCGATCACCGCGTGCTTGCGCGCAAACGAGACCGCGAGCGGCAGCCCGACATAACCAAGGCCGATCACGCCGATGCGCCCGAAAGAATCCATAACCATCGCTGTCCATACGATCCGGGGCCGCCATCTGCTGCCCACCTGCGGGATTCGCTTAGCAGGCAAACCTTTCCGGCATGGTAAACGCCGGTGAGGCATGATGCTGGGCGGACACGGCTGCTCAGCCCACGCTACGCAGAAACCCCGAGCGTTCGGCGAGACTAGCGCAACACAGAAAAATGCCCGCTTAAGCGAATTCGCTGGAAGCGCATTAAGGCGCATCCGGCAAACCTCGCCGCATCCCTGTTTATGGAAGAGCGTGCCATGGTCCGCCGTGCCCTGATCGATACTCCCCGCAAGCTTGCCGGACAGGTGCGCCCGGCGCTGCGCATCGCGGTGCTGCTGGCGCTGCTGGCGGCATGCGGACCGGTGCAATTGCGGCGCACCGCCGAGGTCACATCGCCCATCGGCACGGCACAGGCCGCCGGGTCGCAGCTGCGCAGCGCGGCGGACAGCGCCCGGCTCGCGCCGATGGTGCTGCCAATGGTGTTGGGCGTGCAGACCCATTTCAGCCAGGGCTGGCCGCAATCCACATTGGCACTGGCGCAGCAGGTCGGCGCGCCGATGCTGCGCGATTCGCTGCCCTGGGCCGAAGCAGAGAAAGTGCGCGGCAGCTATCGGCTCGATGGTCCGGCGGCGCAGGCGCTGGGCGCCGCGTGCAAGGGCGGGCAGCGCCTGCTGCTCACGGCGGTTCCCGTCAATCCGCTCTACGATGGCGGCCAGTGGGTTTCGAGCGCCGCAGGCAATGCCGCGTTCGCTGCCTATCTCGCTGCGCTGACAGACCGCTTCGGCCCCTGCCTTGCCGCCATCGAGGTGGGCAACGAGATCAATGGTCCCGGCACGCTCGTCTATCCCGCCGGGGTGAACCGCATGGCCGCCTATGTCGCCACGCTGAAGGCAGTCCGCGCGCGGATCGGCGGGCGCACGGCGATCCTTGGCGGATCGACCAACACCATCGGCACCGGCTTTCTGAAGAACCTGTTCGCAGCCGGGATGCTGAAGGAGGTGGATGCGATTGCCGTGCATCCCTATCGCTCCCGCGCGGAAGGGCTTGATATCGAGCTGGCCGCGCTCAATGCGGCAATGGATGCGGCGGGGCGGCGCGTGCCGATCTGGGCCAGCGAGCTCAGCATGGATACGCGCAATGAACCGCTGGGAGCGGGCGAGTTGGTCAAGCAGACGACCATGCTGGCGGCGGGCGGTGTGGCACAGGCCAGCTGGTATGCGCTGATCGACCAGCGCTGGTATCCGACCATGGGGCTTTTTGCAGGCCGCACGCCCAAAGCGCAGGCGCGCGCCTTCGCCCTGATGCAGCGCGTGCTG
>JBIPOH010000113.1:0-9397 GCA_044379435.1 Novosphingobium sp. | reverse complement strand
TCTACAAGCGAGGGAGCAGGCAATGCAGGTCAACTGGCTCGATCACGTCAACCTGATCACCGACAAGCTCGACGAGACCGCTGAGTTCTACAAGGCGCTGCTGAACCTCGAACGCCGCAACGCCCCCCCGCCGCTGACGCCGGAGACCGCGCAGTGGATGTATGACGCGGGCGGCAAGGCGATCGTCCACATCAATTCGGTAGACTGCCCCCGCGCCTTCGACCGCCATGTCGAACCCGGCGCGCTGACGGGCGCCGTCCACCACGTCGCGCTCAATTGCACCGGCCATGATGAACTGATGACCCGCGTGGAGTCGCTCGGCACGCCCTTCCAGCGCAACACCGTGGACGCCATCGGCCTCAGGCAGATTTTCGTCAGCGATCCCAACAACGTCCTGCTGGAACTCAATTTCTTCGGAGATTGAGGAGGGCCTACTCCGGCCGCTCCCCCGCCATCGTCGTGCGGTACATCTCGCGCCGGAACCCGTCATAATCATTCGGCGCCAGATGCAGCGCGGCGCGGTTGTCCCACATGGCGATCATGCCCGGCTCCCAGCGCAGACGGCAGGTGAAGCCAGCTTGCGTGAGATGCCGCGTCAGGAAATCGAGGATCGGGCGGCTTTCCGCTTCGGTGAGCCCCGCGATCCCCACCGCATAGGCCTCGTCCACATAGAGCGCGGGCAGCCCGGTGAAGGGATGCGTGCGCACAAGCGGGTGGAAATTGCCTTGCACCGCCGCCGTGCGCCGGTCCTCGCTCGCGAAGGCCATCGGCTTGCCGGTGATCCGCTCCTGCGTCAGCATGTTCGCCTCGGCCGACATATGCACTTTCAGCGGGCGCAGCATGGCCTGCATTGCGGGGCTGAGCATCCGCCAGGCCAGTTGCGCATCGGCCCAGACGGTATCCCCGCCATAGGGCGGCACTTCGACCGCGCGCAGGATCGTGACCGAAGGCGGCTCATTCAGAAACGGCGAATCGGTGTGCCAGCCGCTGCCGAACAGCGCCTTGGTCCGCGTGTCCGCTTCCTTGATCAGCGGGTGGACATTGCGGTGCCCCGCCACACCTTGCGTATAGGCGTCAACCGCAAACGGCCCGAACCGTGCGCTGAACGCCTCGTGCTCGGCATGGGTAAGGTTCTGCCCGCGCAGAAACACCATCTTGTGCCGCCACAGCGCATCGCGGATTTCCGCGAAGGCCGCGTCCGTCAGGCTCTCGCCCAGATGCACGCCCGTAATCTCCGCCCCCATGGCGGCGGTCAGCGGATGCGCGGTGATATGGGCATAATCCCGCGCCGCGTTGTCGAAATCGCCCTGCGGGCTTAGCCTCACCTCGCGCACCGCTAGTCCTCCGTCAGGCGGGAATGGCCGCTTCCAGTGCGTCCGCCAGTTCCACGGGGCGCGAGAGATAGGGGCTGTGATCGGCGTCGAGCGTCACCACCCGCGCGCCGGGGCTCATCGCTTGCATCCGCCGCTGGCTGGCGATGGGGATGGTGCGGTCCTCGGTGCATTCGACATAAGTGCGTGGGCGCGAACCCCAGCGCTCCGCCGTCAGCGCCAGCGGCTCGGCGCGCGGCCCATGCGGCTCCGCCACCAGACGCGGCAGCACGCCCGCCACCAGTTCGGGTGGAGAAAGCTGCGCGAAGACCGGCCCGGCGCGCGCCGGATCGACCACCGTTGCCACCCCGCCATGCACTTTGCTGATGATCGCGTCGAAATCCGGATTGGGCGCTTCCATCGTCTTGAACTCAGCCCGCGAACTGCCCGAAGGCAGCATCATCGCGCAGATATAGACCAGCGCATCCATCGCATCGGGGTCACGCTCCGCCGCCGTGCTGACAACCAGCCCGCCGCGCGAATGGCCCGCCAGCACGACCGGCGCGCCGCCGAGCTGCGCCTTCAGATCGCGGCAATGCTGCGCAGCAAATTCACCCCATTCACCGAGCGTTATCGCGGCCATTTCCTCCGCCGTACCGCCCATTGCGG
Organism: Novosphingobium sp.; assembly: GCA_044379435.1. GTDB lineage: Bacteria > Pseudomonadota > Alphaproteobacteria > Sphingomonadales > Sphingomonadaceae > Novosphingobium. The sequence goes on along the minus strand of JBIPOH010000113.1, from coordinate 7,418 downwards.
GCAGCGTCGGCGCGGCCACCGTATGTCCACGCGCGCGCAGCAATGCTGCAACCGGATCAAAGCACCAGCCGCCATGCCAAGACCCATGGATCAGCACGAAACCCGCCATCAGCGCACATGCCCCGACCAGACCCGCAGCCCCGGCGCCGTCCGATCCTCGCCTTTCAGCGCCGCTGCCATGCCCGGCCTTGCGGTGATTCGTTCGCGCCATTCCACCAGACGCGGCGCGCGTTTCGCGATCTCCATCTCGGGGAACATGCGCTCTACCATCAGTCCGCAGTGCGAGAAGAAATTGATATCTGCCAGCGTATAGGTTTGCCCGGCCAGCCACGGCGTTTCGGTCAATTGCTGCTCAACCTTGTCGACCGCGTATTGGATCTTGGCCGTAGCGTTCGCCAGATCGGCTTCCGAAAAGCCGGACCGTGCCGTCGCCCACTTCTTGCGCTGATCGGGCAGCGGGATGTTTTCCAGCAGCTTCTCGAATTCGCCGCTCTCGATATTCCGGGCGATCACGCCGACCATGCGGTGCCAGCCGTGCATCGAGACGAAGTTCATCACCTGCTCGTCGACGAACTTGTTCCAGTAGCGCATCCGCGCCGCGCCGACCGCATCGCGCGGGCGCAGCGGGCCATCGGCGGGCTGCGCATCGGGAAACACGTCTTCCAGATATTCGTTGATCACCGTGGTGTGGGTGATGATCGTGCCGTCGTGATCGAGCACGGGCACCTGCCCCTCAGGATTGATCGCGGTGAACCACGGCTGGTGCTGCTCGAACTTGTGCAGATCGACATAGATGCTCTCGTAATCCAGCCCCTTCTCCTTGAGCGGCGCCATGGATTTCAGCGAGTTTGCCAGCGGTTCGGCGTGATAATACTTGAGGGTCATGGGATTACCTGATCGCAAGAGTACCCAGAACGCCGCCATCCACTGCCCAACTCTGGCCAGTAACATGCGCGGCGGCGCGTGAAAGAAGGAAGGCGGCGACTTCGGCCACGTCCTCGCTGCTGCCCAGCCGCCCCTGCGGCACATTGGCGGCCAGCGAAGTCAATTGCTCGGGCGGCACGCCTTCGAGCAGAGGCGTGGCGATAAAGCCGGGAACGAGGCAATTGACGCGCACACCATGCGCCGCACCTTCCAGCGCCGCCGCGCGCGCAAGGCCCAGCACCGCGTGCTTGCTCATCACATAGCCCACGTTCATTGCCATGCCGCGTTCCGAGGCGAGGCTGCCAGTGATAAGAATAGCACCGCTCCCCCGCGCCTTCATCGCCGGCAGCACATGGCGCACCGCCCAGAACGGCGCCATCATGTTCACTGCCATCAGTGCATCAAAATTGTCGTCTGAATAGTCTTCCAGCGGCGCGAATGTGCCGCCCGTCCCTGCGTTCAGGAAGAGCGCATCAATCGGGCCATGCTGCGCGACTGCGCTCTCAAGCGCAGCGATCAGCTGGTCTTGCTGGCCAACATCTGCCGCGGCCCAGCCCGCGCCTGCGCCCAGCTCTGCGCAGAGATCGGCGAGGAGTTCACCCCGCCGCGCGATCAGCGTCACCCGCGCCCCGGCCCGCACCATGCGCTCCGCCGCCGCGCGCCCGATCCCGGTCGAAGCGCCGGTGATGACGACATGTTGCCCTGCGAAATCCATCATCCGGCCTTCGGTGCAATGAAGTCTGCCCAGACCGCCCACTCGGGCTTGTCTGCCGCATCCGGCTCCCACTGCTGCACCATCAGCGCCCGCGCCTCTGCCTCGGGCATCCCCAGTTGATCGCGGTGCAGCCGGTAGAAGAACGCTGAAACCCGCCAGTTCATGATGCAATGCACATGGACTGGCTGCGGCCCCGCTGCCACCGCTGCGCGAAACGCTGCATAGTGCGCGTCCTGCGGCGCATCGAACGGCACCGGGATGTGCGTATAGGCGATGCCCGCCGCCGCAAACTTGCCGCCTTCGTCCGCCAGCGCTTCGGGATGGCTGTCCAGCGCCAGGTTCACCACCTGCTTCACCCCCAGCGCGGCGAGGCGGGCGACATCGCCCTCCTCGATACGGCCCGAGGTTGTCACATCACCGCTCAGCCGTTGCCAGCCGCGAATATCGGCCGGGTCTGTAGCCATGGCCCTCAGGCCAGCCCCAGCAGGCGCGCAGCGTTGTCCTTCATGATGCCGGGCAGCACGTCCTCGCGGAAGCCGACCTTGAGCGCGGCATCGATCCATTTTTGCGGGTGAATCAGCGGAAAATCGCTTCCAAACAGCATCTTGTGCTTCAGCTGCGTGTTGGCATACTGGATGATCTGCGGGGCGAAATACTTCGGACTCCAACCGGACAAGTCGATGAACACGTTGTCCTTGTGCAGCGCCATCGAAAGGCTTTCGTCCACCCACGGCCATGATGGGTGCGCCAAGATGATCTTCATATCGGGAAAATCGACCGCAACATCATCGATCAGGATCGGCTGGCCATACTTCAGCCGCATACCGCCGCCGCCGCGCATGCCCGTGCCCATGCCGGAATGGCCGGTATGGAAGATCGCGGGCAGACCGTACTCGGCGATCACTTCGTAGATCGGATAGGCAACGCGGTCCGCCGGGTGGCAATCCTGCACGATGCCGTGGAACTTGAAGCCCTTGACCCCGTAGTTCTCGATCAGATCGCGCGCCTCGCGCGCGCCGAACTTGCCCTTGTGCGGGTCGATCGAGGCGAACGCGATGCAGATATCGTCGTTCTTGAGCGCCATTTCGGCGACTTCGTAATTGGAAACCCGCTTTGCGCCCATGCCGCATTCGGCATCGACCGTGAACATGCAGAAGGCGATCTGCTGCTCGCGGTAGATTTCGACGATCTCGGGCATCTTGGGCCGCTCGCGCGGGGCCTTGAAATAGGCAGAGGCCGCATCGAAGAACTTGCCCATCACCGGATCTTCCGGATCGTGGCACGAAACCTCGGCGTGAACATGCACGTCGATGGCCTTGATCTTCGCAATGTCGATGGGCACGGGCAAATCCTTGAAAAAAGCCCCGACGACCGCACGGTCGCCGGGGCTGTCATTCACTCAGGCGTGGCTCAGACGAGCGCGTCCTTCTTGACGGTGATCACCTGGCTGTAGGTGAACTCCTTCAGGCCTTCGATGCCGTATTCGGCGCCGAAACCGGACTGCTTGTGCCCGCCGAAGGGCGCGAACGGCGAGAGGTGGAGGAACTCGTTGATCCACACCGTGCCGGTTTCGAGCTGCTCGGCAATCTTCACGCCGCGGTCCGTGTCCTTGGTCCACACCGCACCGGCGAGGCCGTATTCCGAGTTGTTCGCGCGCGCGATCACTTCATCGTCGCTGGAGAACTTCATCAGCGGCATGACTGGGCCGAACTGCTCTTCGGCCACGATGCGCGCATCTTCGGGCGGGTTATCGAGGATGGTGATCGGCACGTAGTAGCCCGAGCCCGAAGGATCGACTTCGCCGCCGACGAGGAACTTGTAGCCGTTGGTCTTGGCGTCCTCGATCAGCTCGCACACGCGGTCGAACTGCTTCTTGTTCTGGATCGGACCAACGCCGGTGCCCTGGTTGGCGCCGTCGCCCACCGTCACGGTCTTGGCATAGGCGGCAATCGCAGCGCTCATCTCGTCGTAGATATCCTCATGGATATAGATGCGCTTGGCGGCGACGCAGATCTGGCCGGCGTTGGTGAAGCTCGACCAGAACAGCTGCTCGGCCACCTTCGCCACGTCGGCATCCGGCAGCACGATCGAGGCGTCGTTGCCGCCCAGCTCGAGCGTGATGCGCTTGAGGTCCTTCGAGGCGCCTTCCATGATCTTCTTGCCGGTCGCGGTCGAGCCGGTGAAGGTGATCTTGTCGATATCCGGGTGCGCGGTGATCATCGGGCCGAGCGCATCTTCGCCGGTGATGATGTTCACGACGCCGGCAGGCACGATGTCCTTGATCAGCTCAGCAAACTTGAGCGTGGTCAGCGGGGTGAACGGCGACGGCTTGAGCACGATGGTGCAGCCCGAGAGAATCGCCGGGGCAATCTTCTGCACGGCCATCAGCACGGGGAAGTTCCACGGCACGATGCCGCCGACCACGCCAACCGGCACGCGGCGCGTGCGGCTGAGGCGCTCGTCGCTGTCCTCGTTGATCGTCTCTTCCAGCGTCAGCGTGGACTGCGCGTTCATCATCGCCGAGCAACCGCCGATTTCGAACTGGGCCTGCTGGTGCGGCTTGCCCTGTTCGGCGGTGAGCAGGCGGAACAGCTCGTCGAAGTTGGCGTCGATGGCCGCCGCCATCTTCTGGATAACCGCGCGGCGATCGTCGACCGGGGTCTTCGACCAGGTCTTGAAGGCGCGGCGGGCAGCGGCAACTGCGCGGTCAAGTTCGGCAGCGCCGCAGGCCGGAACCTGGCCGATCACCTGCTCGTTTGCGGGGTTCACCACATCGAGCGCGGTCGCCGTGGTGACGAGTTCGCCATCGATCAGATTGGGGTAGAGTGTGGTCATGAGTCTCTCCGTCGTCGTTCGATTGTTCTAAGTTATAGCATTCTCTCAGCGTGATGCCAGCGCTTTGTCTTCGTTGGCCCGCTTGATGAGATACATGCGAATGGCTTCGGCATCAGCAGGCTTGAGCGCCGCCTTGAACGAAACCATGCCCATCTCGTGGAGCTGGCCGCCGATCACGATGGCCTTGATCGCTTCGGCCGAGCCGAGCACGCCGGAGTGGCGCAGATCGGGGTTGAGGCTGCCGGAAATGGCCGCATCGCCGTGGCACATCGCGCAGTAGCGGCCATAGAGCTGCCCGCCCTTGGTCGCCTGAGCCTGCGTGCCGCTGAACGGCGGCGGATCGAGCACCATCTGGTTCATCGGCGGCGGCGCGGGCAGCTGCCCGTTGGCCCCCAGCTTGAACACCAGCAGACGGCTGATGTTGCGTCCGGCGCCGCCCTTGTTGGCCAGCACGCCGGTGGCAACGTCCCACACCCCGCCCCAGCCGACGAGGATGGCAACATACTGCTCGCCGCCAATGGCATAGGTCATCGGCGCCGCGATGATCCCGCTCTGCGCCGGGAACGACCAGAGCTTCTCGCCCTTGTCGGCGGTGTAGGCCACGAATTCGCCGCCCGAAGTGCCCTGGAACACGAGGTTGCCCGCCGTCGAAAGCACGCCGCCGTTCGAAGGTCCGGTGTATTCGACCTTCCAGGCCGCCTTCTTGTTCACCACGTCCCAAGCCACGAGCTGCCCGGTGGTTGCGGCCTTGGCCCCTGCCTGAACTTCGAGGTTGGCAGGCATCGCCACGGCATAGCCGTCAAGCCCGATCGACCACCCGAAAGCGCCCGGCTTCCAGTCCTTTGCCGCAGCATAGGGATAGGCGGCAAGGTTGGTCGGGATATAGAGCAGGCCGGTCTTGGGGCTGTAGCTCTGCGGCTGCCAGCTGTGTGCGCCCACGGCGCCGGGCAAGCTGATGAACGGCTTGCCGGTCTTTTCATAGCGTGCGTCGGGGTTGATGTTCGGGCGGCCGGTTTCCGGATCGAGGCCGGTGGCCCAGTTCACCGGAACCCACGGGGTGCCCGAGAGGAACTTGCCGGTCTTCGCGTCCAGCACATAGACATGGCCGTTCTTGGGCGCGTGCAGTGCCACGTGGCGCTTCTCGCCGCCGATCATGATGTCGGCAATCGTGATCTGCTGGTCCGAGTCGAAGTCCCAGCGGTCTTCCGGCGTTTCCTGATAGTGCCAGGCATACTGGCCGGTATCGGCATTCACCGCCACGATCGAGGAGGTGTAGAGGCTGTCGCCCTCGCGCCCGTTGGCCGCCGGGTTCCACGGTTCGGCGTTGCCGGTGCCAAACAGCACAAGGTTGGTTTCGGGATCATACGTGATCGAATCCCAGACGGTGCCGCCACCGCCCAGCTCCCACCACTTGTTGCCCCAGGTCTTGGCCGCCGCTTCGTGCGCAGCCTTGTTGAGGCCTTCCTTGCCGAAGCCCTTCGCCGGATTGCCCGGCACGGTGTTGAACCGCCAGACTTCCTTGCCGTTTTCGGGATCATAGGCCGCGATATAGCCGCGCGCCTGATATTCGGAGCCAGCCGCACCGATCAGCACGCGCCCCTTCACGATGCGCGGCGCGCCGGTGATGGTGTAGTCGGTCTGGTTGGGAACCGTGACCTTTTCCCACAGCAGCTTGCCGGTCTTCTGATCCAGCGCCAGCAGGCGGCCATCGAGCGCGGCCACGAACACCTTGTCGCCATAGAGCGCAACGCCGCGGTTCACGGCATCGCAGCAGGCGCGGTAGAGCGTGGAACGCGGCACCTTGGGATCATAGGCCCACAGCGGCTTGCCGGTCTTCGCGTCATAGGCTTTCACCATCGACCAGGCCGTCGTCACATAGAGCACGCCATCATGCACCAGCGGCGTGGCTTCCTGCCCGCGCGCCGTGTCCATATCGGCATACCAGGCCAGGCCCAGCTGGTTCACGTTGTATTCGTTGACCATGGTGAGCGGGGAGAAGCGCTGTTCCGCATAGTCGCCGCCATAGGTCAGCCACTCTGCACCCGGCACCGCGCGCAGCATCGCATCGGTGACCGTAGCCATCGCGCCCGGCACTGCAACTGCACCCACGGCCAGCGCCAGTGTCGATGCTGCAACAAGCTTTCGCAAGAACGTTACGCGCATAATCTTCTACCCTCTCCTATGCCAGGTGTGATCCCGGATGGCGTTAATCGCCTGCTTAAACCGATACCTAAACCACTGGGCGCTAATTCACCATACGCTGCGCATCGCCCCAGTATTTTTTGCGGAGTTCCTTCTTGTCCATCTTGCCCGCGGCGGTGCGCGGGATAGCGGCGACAAACTCCACCGACTTGGGTGCCTTGACCCCGCCCAGCCGTTCCTTGGTATAGGTGATGATCTCGGCTTCGGTGATCCCTTCGGCCACGACCACGGCGTGGACCTGCTCGCCCCACTTTTCGTGCGGGATGCCGAACACGCAGGCTTCGCGCACGGCCGCCAGTTCCGTCACGGCAGCCTCGACCTCGGCGGTGAACACGTTGAACCCGCCCGAGACGACCATGTCCTTCTTGCGGTCGACGATATAGAGATAGCCGTCCTTGTCGAACTTGCCGACGTCGCCGGTGTGGTGCCAGCCGAACTTGCGGATTTCGGCCGTTTCGTCGGGCTTTTCAAAGTAGGAATGCGTGACCAGCGCGCCGCGCACGCAGATCTCCCCCGCCTCGCCCAGCGGCATGTGGTTGCCATCGTCGTCCATCAGCGTGACCTTGATCGAGCGGGTCGGCTTGCCGCAGGCCGCCAGCTTTTCCGGCGCTTCATAGGCAAAGCGCGCCACGTCCTCGGGCGGGAACCACGCCACGATCATCGGGCATTCCACCTGCCCATAGGCCTGACACATCGCGGGACCGAAGATCTCCACCGCCTGGCGCAGCTTTTCCGGGCTGCA
>JBIPOH010000112.1:0-9405 GCA_044379435.1 Novosphingobium sp. | reverse complement strand
AATTCCGCGAAGTGCAGGCGCATTATCCCATCGTCTTTCGCCGCGATGCCGAAACCGGCAAACTGGCAGCACTCGCGCTGTTCGGGTTCGAAGCGGGGGAGAACCTCTACCTCCATGGCAGCACGTGGGACGCCCGCTACCGTCCGATGGCCCACGCGGTGCAGCCCTTCCTGATCGGCCGTTCGGCAGAGGAAGGCGCCCCGCCGCAAGTCCATATCGACATGGCCCACGCGCGCATTTCCGCCAGCGGCGAAGGTATGCGCCTGTTCGATGATGCCGGGGTGCCCACACCCTATCTCGAAACCATCGCCAACATGCTCGGGGATCTGGATTACGCCTGGAACGAAAGCGCCGCCTTCTTCGCCGCGCTCGAAACCTATGGCCTCGTCGAACCCTTCAGCCTCGAAGTCACGCTCGACAATGGCGCGGTGCAGTCGCTCGTCGGTTTCCAGACGATCCACGAAGAGCGCCTTGCCAGCCTTGATGGCGAAGCCCTGTCCGATCTGATGGCACAGGGCCACCTCGCGCGCATCTACATGGTCCTCGCCAGCCTCGCGCAGTTCGGCAATCTCGTTGCGCGCAAGAACCACAGGATCGCGCTTGGCTGAAGCCGATGCCTCGATCTTCGCCGCGATGCCCGTGGTGGAAGAGCGCACGGCCCCTGATGCCGCCGCGCTCGATGCGCTGCTGAAGGGCGCGCGTACGCCGTTCGTGATCCGCGGCCTTGCGCAGGGTTGGCCGCTGGTGCGCGCTGGCCTCGTTTCGGCCCGCGCCGCCCGCGCCTACCTCATCGAACGTGCGCGCCCCGTGCCCTTCAGCGTGTCCCTGGGCGAGCCGGGCAAGGATGGCCGCCTGTTCTACGGCGCCGACATGGCGATGAACTTCAAGGAAGCGCGCGGCAAGCTGGCCGACATCTTCGGCGGCATGGACGCCAACGAAGGCCGCGCAGATGCCCCCGCGATCTACATGGGCTCGATCGACGTCCCTGCCCATTTCACCACCGTCGCGGCGGAGAATGCCCTCGATCTGGGCACGCGCGAACCCATCATCAGCCTGTGGATCGGCACGCCCACCCGGATTGCCGCGCACAACGATTTTCCCGACAACCTCGCCATCTGCGCCGCCGGGCGCCGCCGCTTCACGCTGTTTCCGCCCGATCAGTTCGCGAACCTGCATCTCGGCCCCATCGACAACACGCCCGCAGGCCGCGCCGTCTCGATGGTCGATTTCCATGCGCCCGATTTCGCGGCGCACCCCCGCTTCGCCGAGGCGCTGGGCCATGCGCAGGTCGCCGTGCTGGAGCCGGGCGACGCGCTGTTCATCCCCTCGATGTGGTGGCACCATGTGGAAGGGCTCGCCCCCTTCAACATCCTGATGAACTACTGGTGGCGCGATACCCCGCGCTGGCTCGGCCAGCCGCAGGATGCGCTCAACCACGCGATCCTTGCGATCCGCGATTTGCCGCCAGAGGACAAGGCGATCTGGCGCGCCCTGTTCGATCACTACGTGTTTGAAAACGGCCCCGACGTCACCGCCCATATCCCCGAAGGCGGGCGCGGCATCCTTGATCCGCTCGATCCTTCCGCTGCCGGCCGCCTCCGTTCCTTCCTGCTAAGGACCCTCAGCAAATGACCCAGACACACGCCAAGCGCCGCATCATCGTGGCTGGTGGTGGCACCGCCGGCTGGATGGCCGCCGCCGCCCTCGCCCGCACGATGGGCGATGCCATCGAACTGACGCTGGTGGAATCGGATGCCATCGGCACCATCGGCGTCGGCGAAAGCACGATCCCGCCGCTGGTCGCCTACAACCGCCTGCTCGGCATTGCCGAGGCCGATTTCATGCGCGCCACGCAGGCCACCTTCAAGCTGGGCATCAATTTCGAGAACTGGCGGGTTCAGGGCGAAAACTACTTCCATTCCTTCGGCATAACCGGGCGCGATCACTGGAGCGCGGGCTTCCAGCACTTCTGGATGCACGGGCTGACGAAGGGCCACAAGGAAAGCTACGACGACTACTGCATCGAGCTTCAGGCCGCGATGAAGTCCAAGTTCGCACACCTGCCGGACAACCGCATCAACTATGCCTACCAGCTCGATTCCGGGCTCTATGCCGCGTTTCTGCGCAAGCTGGCCGAAGCCGATGGCTGCCGCCGCGTCGAAGGCAAGATTGCGCAAGTCGAGCTTCATCCCGAAACCGGCGACATCGCGGCGCTGCGCCTCGATTCCGGCCAGCGCCTCGAAGGCGATCTGTTCCTCGATTGCACCGGCTTTCGCGCGCTCCTCATGGAAGGCGCGCTGCATGTCGGTTACGACGACTGGAGCCATTGGCTCCCCTGCGATTCCGCCATCGCGGTGCAGACCGCCAGCGTCCGCGCGCCCGTCCCGTATACCCGCGCCATCGCGCATGATGCCGGCTGGCAGTGGCGCATTCCGCTCCAGCACCGGCAGGGCAACGGCATTGTCTATTGCAGCCGCTACCTCTCGCAAGACGCCGCGCAGGAGCGCCTCTTCGCCACAGTCGAGGGCGAACGCCTGACCAAGCCGAATGTGATCCGCTTCACCACCGGCGCGCGCCGCAAGCAGTGGCACCGCAATTGCGTGGCCATCGGGCTTTCCGGCGGGTTCATGGAGCCGCTGGAATCAACCTCGATCCACCTCATCCAGCGCGCGATCCTGCGCGTGATCCGGATGCTCCCGGCGGGCCAAATCAGCGCGCGCGACGTGGCGGAATTCAACGATCAGCAGCATACCGACATGGAGCAGATCCGCGATTTCCTGATCCTCCACTACAAGGCGACCGACCGGCGCGACAGCCCGTTCTGGCGCCAGTGCGCGGCGATGGATATCCCCGACAGCCTGACCCACAAGATCGAACTGTTCCGCGAGACGGGCCGCGTCTTCCGCAAGAACGAGGAACTGTTCGTCGAAAACAGCTGGGTGCAGGTGATGATGGGCCAGGGCATCATGCCCAAGAGCTATCACCCCGTCGCCACCAAGCTTTCCGACGCGGAACTGGCGCATCTGCTTGCAGGCCTGCGCGAAAGCGTGGCGAAGACGGTGGCGGGGCTGCCCGATCATCAGGCCTATGTCGCGCAATACTGCGGCGCGCAGGAAGCGCGCGCGGCGTGATCGGGCGGCTGCTCCTGTTCGCCGCGCTGCTCGCCCCCATCAGCGTGCAGGCCCGACCGACCGGTCCGGGCTGGAAGCTGGTCTGGTCCGACGAGTTCCGCACGCGCAAGATCGACAAGACCAAGTGGAGCTTCGAGGTCGATTGCTGGGGCGGCGGCAACAACGAACGCCAGTGCTACACCGCGCGCCTGCGCAACGCGCGCATTGCGCAAGGGCGGCTGGTCCTCACGGCGCGGCAGGAGCGCACCACCGGCCCCGCGCTGCCCGCCAGCCAGCGCCCTGATCCCGCGCAGCCCGGCGCGCTGGTCACGCGTGATTATTCCTCTGCGCGCCTCACCACGCGCGGCAAGGCTTCCTGGCGCTATGGCCGCATCGAAGTGCGCGCCAATCTGCCGCAAGGGCAAGGCACCTGGCCCGCGATCTGGATGCTGCCCGAAGCGAACACCTATGGCCCGTGGGCGGCATCGGGTGAGATCGATATTCTCGAGGCAGTGAACCTTGGCGTGCCTTGCGCCGCCTGCGCAGGCGGCAAGGAAGCCACGATCCTCGGCACACTCCACTTCGGCAAGCAGTGGCCCGGCAACACCCACAAGGGCACCGAAGTCCACCGCCCCGAAGTGCTCAAGGGTTTCCACACTTACGCCATCGAATGGCAGCCGGACCGGATGATCTGGCAGATCGATGGCCAGACGTATGCCGTGCGCCAGCGCAGCGAATGGTGGACCTCGGGCTCGGCCACGCCCGGCGCGCCGTTTGATCAGCCCTTCCACCTCATCCTCAATCTGGCGTTCGGCGGCGGCCTTGCCGAATCGCGCGGCCTCAAAGGCATCTCCAACACCAATTTTCCCAAGCGCTTCTTGATCGATTGGGTCCGCGTCTGGCAGAAGCCGCTGGAAACCGCCAGCATCGCGCCGGTGGACCAGGCAGGGGGCCAATAACGCATGGCGAGGCGGCGTCAGGCGGTCACGATCAGGCACGTTGCGGCGGATGTGGGCGTTTCGCTCCAGACGGTCAGCCGCGTCATCAACAACGAGCCCAACGTGCGCCCCGAACTCAAGGAGCGCGTGCAGGAGGCGATCACGCGCCTTGGCTACGTGCCCTCCATCGCCGCCCAGCGGATGAGCGGTTCGCGTTCCTATCTCATCCTTGCGCTGAACGACCGCGACCGCACCATCGCCGATTGGCGCGCGCGGCAGGGCACCGACTGGGTCGACCAGATGCTGCTGGGCGGCATGCTCAAATGCGCCGAACACGGTTACCGGATGATCGTTGAACTGGTTGATACGCACAGCGATCACGTGGAGCGCGAGCTGCTCGGCGCCGTGGCCGCGCTCCAGCCCGATGGCATCATCCTCACCCCGCCGCACTCGGATAATCCGCAGATCGTAGCGTGCCTTGCCCAGCAGCAGATCCCCTTTGCGCGGATCGGCTCCAAGGCGCAGGACCGCGGCATGCCGATCCTGATGGACGATGAAGGCGCGGCAGCGGCGGCCACCCGCCACCTGATCGCGCGCGGGCACCGCCGCATCGGCTTCATTGCCGGTTCGCCGGATTACAACCTGTCCGGCTGGCGCATCGACGGCTGGAAGACCGCGATGGCCGAAGCGGGCCTGCCCACCGATGATCTGCTGCAAGCGGGCGACTTCACCTACGCTTCGGGCGAACGCGCCGCGCAGGCGCTGCTGGCCCTGCCAGCGCCGCCCACCGCGATCATCGCCAGCAGCGATCAGATGGCCCTCGCCGCGCTCGAAGTCGCGCGCAAGGCCGGGCTGGCCGTGCCGCACGATCTCTCGCTCATCAGCTTCGACAACACGCCGATGATGCAGTTCACGCAGCCCCCGCTCACCGCGATCGACCAGCCCATTGCCGCCACCGCCTCCAAGGCGGTCGAAATGATCATCGCCGCGCAGAAGGGTGAACGCCTGCCCGAGGCCGTCACCGTGATCCCCGCCACGCTGGTCGAACGCGGCTCGGTCGCCGATGTCAGGCAAACCGTGAGTGCCTGATCAGCCGGGTGTTTCCGGCGAACCCGTCATGCGCCAACCGCCATGGTTCCTCGTGCTCTATGCGCTGGCATGGGCGGGCGGTTCGATTGCCTATGTCCCCTTTCTCACCATTCTCCTGCCAGTGCGGGTCGCGGCGCTCGTCCCGCCGGATCGGGCCGTGCTGTGGCTTTCGGCCATCGCGTTCTGCGGTGCGATAGCGGCGAGCGTGGGCCACATCCTGTTCGGCTGGCTGAGCGACCTGACAGGCACGCGGCGGCCGTGGGCGGCGCTCGGCCTTGCGCTGTCGTGTGGTCTGCTGCTGCTTGTGCCCTTGGCGCAGAGCCTCGAAGGGCTCATCCTGATCGTCACGGCGTGGCAGCTCGGGCTCAACATGATGCTCGCCCCGCTTGCCGCATGGGGCGCAGACTGCGTGCCCGATGGCCAGAAGGGGCTGCTTGGCGGGCTGCTGGCGTTCGCTCCCGGCCTTGGCGCGCTGGCGGGGGCGCTGGTTACGATTCCCGGCCTTGCTTCTGCCGATGGCCGCCTCGCGCTCGTCGCGCTGACCGTGGCGGCGGCGGTCCTTCCGGCGCTGCTGCTCGCCCCCCGCGCCGGGCCGGCTTTACCGCCCGTTCCTGCTGCGCCCGTGCCACCCGCCCGGCAAAGTGCCACGCTGCGCCAGTCCGCCATCCGCATGTGGGCGGCGCGCCTGCTGGTTCAGGTTGCCGAAGCCGCGCTGTTCTCGTTTCTGTATCTCTGGCTGCGCTCGATCGATCCGCTGGTCGAGGACTACCTCACCGCGCGCGTCTTCAGTCTGGTCCTCGTGCTCTCGGCCCCTGCCGCGCTGCTGGCCGGGCGCTGGGCAGACCGGCGCGGTCAACCGTTCCGCCCGCTCGTGGTCTGCACGCTCATTGCCCCCTTCGGGCTTGTCGGCATGGCGCTGGCGCAGAGCGTGGCAGCCGGCGTGGCCAGCTATGCCGTATTCGGCTTCTCAACCTCGATCTTCCTTGCGCTCCATTCCGCGCAAACCTTGCGCACCCTGCCCAACAGCACCCGGCGCGGTCGCGATCTCGGGCTGTTCAATCTCACCAACACCATGCCATCGCTCGTGATGCCGTGGTTCACGCTCGCGCTCGTGCCATGGTTCGGCTTTTCCGGGCTGTTTGCGCTGTTCGCAGCACTGGCCTGTGTTGCTGCCCTGTTGCTTGCGGGGCTGCGCGAAGATCCGCCTTCCAAAAACTGACTGACCCGCTTGATTTTGATGCTTTCTCATGCGACGAAGCAAAATGAGAACGTTCACAGAAATGCACGGGGAAGAGTGAAGATGATGGTTCGGCGCACGCTTTTGGCAGCCATGTTGCTGGCGTCGGGAAGTGCCCTCGCGGCCCCGGATCCAGCCTCCAGCACCGCCCATCCCGCGCTGTGGCCCGCCGCGAAAAGCCCCGCTGCCATCTCCAGCCCCGCCACCGAACGGCGCATCCGCCGCATGATCGCCAGCATGACGCTGGAACAGAAGATCGGCCAGATGATTCAGGCCGATATCAGCGCGGTCACGCCTCAAGACCTTGCCCAGTATCCGCTCGGCTCGATCCTCGCAGGCGGCAATTCCGGCCCTTATGGCGATGAACGCGCCGAGGCCGCGAAGTGGTCGAAGCTCGTGCATGAATTCCGCGCCGCCTCGGCCAAGGCGGGCGCTGGCATTCCGATGCTGTTCGGCGTCGATGCCGTCCACGGCCATTCCAACCTCCCGGGCGCGACGATCTTCCCCCACAACATCGGCCTTGGCGCCGCGCGCGATCCCGCGCTTATCCAGCGCATCGGCGAAGTGACCGCCATCGAAGTCGCCGCCAGCGGAATCGACTGGACGTTTGCGCCCACGCTTGCCGTGCCGCAGGATCTGCGCTGGGGCCGCAGCTATGAAGGCTATGCCGCCGATCCGGCGCTCGTCGCCAGCTATGGCAAGGCGATGACGATCGGCCTGCAAGGCCCGCTCGTGCCGGGCAAGCCGCTGGCGGCAGACCGCGTGGCGGCCACGGCCAAGCACTATCTGGCAGACGGCGGCACCGATGGCGGCAAGGATCAGGGCGATGCGCTCATTTCCGAGGCCGAACTCGTCGCAAATCATGCGCAAGGCTATCCCGCCTCGATCAATGCCGGTGCATTGACCGTGATGGCCAGCTTCTCCAGCTGGAACGGCGCCAAGAACCACGGCAACAAGAGCCTGATGACCGATGTGCTCAAGGGCCGCATGGGCTTCGAGGGCCTCGTTGTGGGCGACTGGAACGGCCACGGACAGGTCTCCGGCTGCACGGTCACCGATTGCGCGCAAACGTTCAACGCCGGGCTCGATCTCGCCATGGCGCCCAACAGCTGGAAGGGCCTTTTCGAGTCCACCGTGCGCGAGGCCAAGGCGGGCACGATCCCCATGGCGCGGATCGATGATGCCGTGGCGCGCATCCTGCGCGTGAAGGCCAAGCTCGGCCTGCTCGGCGCAAACCCGGTGGACCGGGGCAATCCCTCGGTCGTCGGCACGGATGCGCACCTGGCCGTCGCGCGCGAAGCGGCGGCCAAGTCGCTCGTCCTCCTCAAGAACAACGACGGCGTTCTGCCGCTGCGCCCCGGCGCCAAAGTGCTGATCACTGGCCCAGGGGCAGACAGCATGGCGATGCAGGCCGGCGGCTGGACGATCACCTGGCAGGGCACCGACACCGCCGCCGCCGATTATCCCAAGGGCCAGACCATCGGCCGCGCCATCGCCGCTGCGGTCAAGGACGCAGGCGGCAGCGCCGCGCTTTCTGCCGATGGCACGTTCACCGACCGGCCGGACGTGGCCATCGTCGTCTATGGCGAGCAGCCCTACGCCGAATTTCAGGGCGACATGCCCAACATCGCCTTCCGCGCGCAAGCCGGTGAAAAGGACATGCTGGCGAAGCTCAAGGCACAGGGGATCAAGGTCGTCTCCGTGTTCCTCTCGGGCCGCCCGCTGTTCACCGGCGCCGAACTCAACCTCTCCGATGCCTTCGTCGCGGCATGGCTGCCCGGCACGCAGGGGCAGGGCGTGGCGGATGTGCTGGTGGCGGGCAAGGGCGGCAAACCGGCGCGCGGCTTCACCGGCAAGCTCCCCTTCCCTTGGCCTGCCGATGCCGTATCCCCGGTCAAGACGCCGCTGTTCGCCGCAGGCTACGGCCTGACGTATGCCAGCAAGGCCGCAGTCGGCCCGGTGGGTGAAGACCCCAAGGTCGAACTCGCTCCGCTCGCCAGCGACGGCGTGTATTTCACGCTCGGCAAGGTTCCCTCACCCTGGCACATCAGCCTCGATCCCGGCATCACCGCCCGCGCGGTGGATCTCGGCGCGCAGGAAGATGCGCAGCAGTTTGCCTGGAGCGAGATGGGCGGCGTTGGTCTTGATGGTCCGTCGGTCGATCTGATGCGCCAGCTTGACGAGGAATTCGCCCTCAAGCTCGATGGCCGCCTCGATGCCGCATCCGGTCCGATCGAGATCGGCATGGCAGGCGCCTCGCTCAAGGTTCAGCCTGCGCCGGGGCCCTTCACGCTGCGCATTCCGCTGCGCTGCTTCCATGAAGCGGGCGCGAACTTCAAGGCGGTGAGCTCGCCGCTGCGCATAGCGGGTGGCAAGGGCCTCGTCGTCACGCTGCGCTCCGCCACAATCGAAGGCGTCGGCCAGACGATACCGTGCCCGGCTAGATAGCGATGCCTTCCGCTGCGAAATAGGCGATCACCGGGGCCAGCGCGTCCCGGTGCCGTTCCCACCGTGCAACGGAATCGCGGTACATCGGCCGCCGCACCTGCGCCGCGCTGGGCGTTGAAACCGGCGCGGCGTTGCGGTGGAAATCGAGGCAGGCCGCATCCCATTCCAGCCCGCAGTGCGCCAGCAGCGCCCGCGTCTGGCCTTCCTGATCGGCCACCAGTTCTTCATAGCGCAGTTCCAGAATACGCCCCGGCAGCGCCTCGCGCCACAGCGCCATCAGCCGGTCAAACCGCACATAATAGCGCGCGATGTCCATCAGATCGTAGCTGTAGTCATAGTAGCGCGAGGAAATCGCGAAGAGGTTGCGGAAGTTCGCCAGCACCGTATCGAGCGGATGGCGGCGCAGGCACACGATCCGCGCCTGCGGCAGCGCCCGCGCGATGAAGGCGGCATAGTGGAAGTTGCCCGGAAACTTGTCCACGAACCGCCCCGCCTCGCGCGCGCCGGCATGGCTGCGCGCCCGCTCCAGATAGTCGCGGCCAATCGCGCCAAGGTCTGCCTGCGCTGCCGCCGCTTCAACCGT
>JBIPOH010000483.1:0-2629 GCA_044379435.1 Novosphingobium sp. | reverse complement strand
CGCCACTGCTCCCACGCCTGCGAGGCCGGGCGATCATCCTCGATCAGCTGGATCGCGGCGAGCGGCGGACCGCCCGCGCAGCCTTTGGGCACGATCAGCGCACAGGGCGGATCATCGGGCGCGGGATTTCCGGCAAGAAGTTCATCGACTTCGGCAATCAGGCGCGCGGCGACGCGGTGGACACCGCCCACCCCGCCCGCGCGGAACTTCCCGTTGAAGACGACGCGGCGCACGCGCGCTACATCCGCTCGATCTTGCGCGGATCGATCCGTCCGAGCGCAAGATCGGCCAGCGCCCGCACGTTGCCAGCAAGGCGCCCCGCGCGATCGATGTGCGGTTCGGGAAATGGCGCGCGCAGCACGTTGGCCGCGAAATTCTGCCAGAACAGCTTTCGCGCCAGCCAGCGCGGGATCGTGCCCTTGCGCAGGAGATAGACCAGATTGGCGACTTGCGAATAGCCCAGCTTGCGCCCCGACGTGCGCCCGCCGCGCACCCCCAGATGCACCCCGGTGACTCGCCCGCTGGAAACCAGCCGCCCGCGCCGCGCCAGCTGCATGGTGAGGTCGATATCTTCCTGCCAGCCATAGAGCGGCAGAGCTTCATCGAAGCGCAGGCCGCGCATAAGCGACAGGCGCAGCGCCATGTTGCAGCCATAGAGCGCCTCACGCGGGATGACCGCCGGATCGAGCCTCCCTGCATCGCGGGCAATCCGGTCAAGCGCCTGCTGCGCGGTGAAGCCCCCGTGGCGCACCCCATCGGCCACGAGATTGCCCGTGATCCCGGCTATCCCCGGATCGGAGACAAACAGCGCCTCAAGCGCCGCCAGATAATCGGGTGCCATCACGAAATCATCATCGAGAAACAGCACGACATCGGCCCGCCCAGCCAGCAGATCGAGCGCGCGGTTGCGCTGGCGGCACAGCCCCTTGGCCGAAAGCACGAGTTCGGGTGCGATTTCGCTTTCACCGGCGGTGCCGAAATCAGCCTCTGACGGAGCGACGACCAGCACGCCATCGGGACGCCGCGTCTGCCGGGCAATGAGATCGACCGTTTCGCGCAGCAGCGCGGGGCGGCCAACCGTGGCAATGGCGATGTGGATACGCAGCATGGACGGCCAGCCTTCCGAAACCCGCGCCACGCCGGCTGCGTGACCATCGCCGTCTAGCCACGCCGTCAGCCCGCGCCCATCACGGTTGGCTCCGAACCCGACCCGTTAGCGGGCGCGCCGGGGGCGGGCGCAGTGCTAGAGCAGCGGCATTCCGCAGCAGGATACCTTCTCAACAGGATAGCGGGCGCGCGCATGATCCAGCCGAACAGCAGTCACCCCGAGATCGTCATCAACGGACGGTTTCTGATGCAGCCCATCACGGGCGTGCAGCGTGTGGCCCGCGAACTCACGGTTGCGCTCGACCGGCTCGTGGCAGACGAAGCCTTTCCGGTGACGCTGCGGCTGGTGTGCGAGCCTGAGGCACGGCTGGATGATCTGGATCTGCGCGCGACGACCGTGGAACGCGCCGCCAGCCAGTGGAGCCGCCGCATCGGTTGGCGCCTGGGCGGCCATGCATGGGAACAGCTGGTGCTGCCGGGCCGGGTGCGCGGCGGCCACTTGCTGTGCCTTGGCAACACTGCGCCGTTTGCCGCGCTGCACCGCCGCGCAGGCGCGCAGACCGGCGTGGCAGTGATGATTCATGATCTCTCCTACCGGCAGTTTCCAGCGGCCTATCGGCTGCATTACCGGCTGGGCCACCGCTTCATGCTGCCTTCGCTGCTGCGCCGGGCGCAGACGATCATCACCGTTTCGGAGCGGGAGAAGGCGATGCTGGCCGCCCTGCGGCCCGAAGCGCGCGGCCGCATCCGCGTGGCGCAGAATGGCGGCTGGAGCGGCGCTGAGATGGACGGGACCGGCAGCGGCGACAGGGGCGACCGGGGCGACAGGGGCGACAGGGCCCCTTCCCTGCCTACACAACCGGCACCGGGCTACATGCTCTATGTCGGCTCGCTTTCACGCCGCAAGAACATCCACGGGGTAGTGGATGTGGCGGTGCGGCTGGCCCGCGAGGACGGCCGCGCGACGCTGATCGTGGGCGGCGGCAGCGATATTCTGGCGCCGATCGCGGCGGACATCCCCCCTGATGTGGCGCATCTGGTGCGCTTCACGGGGCCGGTTACGGAGCTTGACGCGCTAGGGCGGCTATACCGCGATGCCGGGTGCCTGCTGTTCCCCTCGTTCTATGAAGCGAGCCCGCTGCCGCCGATCGAGGCCATGCACTTTGGCTGCCCGGTGGTGGTGTCGGCAATCCCGGCCATGACCGAACGCTGCGGGACGGCTGCGCTATACTGCGATCCGCACGATGGTAACGACATGCTTGCGGCGGTCCGGCGCGCGCTGGCGGATCCCGCGCCGCTTGCCGCGCGGGGCCGCCTGCAAGCGGCCCACTGGACCTGGCGCGATCAGGCGGCGCGCGTGGTGCAGGCGGTGCTGGACGGCGCAATGCCAGCAACACAGGAAAAAGCCCGCCAGAGCTGGGATGCTCCGGCGGGCGAGGTTCCAGGGACTGGTTTCATGCTGGCCGATGCGGGCGAAACCGCTCAGCAGGCGCCCTGCCCGCGCACCACCGATGGCACGGTG
>JBIPOH010000111.1:0-9413 GCA_044379435.1 Novosphingobium sp. | reverse complement strand
TCGACGTGGCCGGGCGTGTCCATCAGGTTGAGGATATAATCCTTCCCGTCGGACGCGCGGTAATCCAGGCGCACGGTCTGCGCCTTGATGGTGATGCCGCGTTCCTTCTCGATGTCCATATTGTCGAGCACCTGCTCCGACATCTCGCGCAGCTGCAGGCCGCCGGTTGTCTGGATCAGGCGATCGGCCAGCGTGGACTTCCCGTGATCGATGTGGGCGATGATCGAGAAATTGCGGATACGGCTCTGGTCGACGGTCATCGTTGCGCTTTAGCAGGCGTGGCGGTGCATGCAACGGTCAGGCCGTCGCGGCCGTTCAATCGCGGGCCAGATGCACCAGCGGATAGGGCCGGCCCTGGCTATCAATTGGGCTGCGCCCCGTGGGCACAAAGCCCAGCCGGCGATAGAAGCCCACGGCGACCGCATTCTGTTCGTTCACATCAGTGGTGATGCGGCCATGGGCTGCTGCTGCGTATTGCACCAGCGCCGTGCCCAGCCCCAGGCCGTGGGCAGCGGGGTGGATGAACAGCGCTTCCATATGGGTGCCGTCCATGATCATGAAGCCCAGCGGCTGATCGCCGGCGTCCACGGCCACGGTCATCGGCACGAGCGGCAGCATGGCCTGCACTTCGGCTGCGATGGCGGCGAAATCGGCGGGATCGAGGAAATCGTGGGTGGCGGCCACGGCTGCGTGCCAAAGGGCAAAACAGGCCGCCGCATCGTCAGGCCGGGCAGAGCGCAAGCGGATCATGGCCATGCGATAGCATTGCTTTGCCGCCGCGACCACGGCCGCGGCTTGACCCTGTCCGCTGCTGGCAATAGCGGGACAACAGAGATTGACGGAGACCTGCCTTGACCCTTTCCATCGCCATCGTGGGTGCCGGCCCGGCCGGATATTACACCGCCGAAGCCGCCCAGAAGCAGTGGGGCAATGATGTGCGCGTCGACATCATCGACCGCCTGCCGACCCCCTATGGCTTGATCCGCGCCGGCGTGGCGCCCGATCACCAGTCGATCAAGGCCGTCACCAAGCGATACGAGGCGACCAACCTGGCGCCGGGCACGCGGCTGGTGGGCAATGTGATGCTGGGCCGTGATGTGTCGGTGGAGGAACTTCTCGGGCTGTATGATGCGGTGGTGCTGTCTGTGGGTGCACCGCACGACAAGCCGATCGGCATTCCTGGCGATGATCTGCCGGGCGTGATTGGTTCGGCGGCGTTTGTCGGCTGGTACAATGGCCATCCCGATCATGCCGGGTTGCAGGTGGATCTGTCGCATCACGGCGCCGCCATCATCGGCAACGGCAATGTCGCCATCGATTGCGCCCGCGTGCTGGCGAAGACGGTGGAAGAACTTTCCACCACCGATATCGCTGATCACGCGCTGAAAACGCTGTCGGCAAGTAGCGTGCGCGATGTGCACATCATCGGCCGGCGCGGGCCCCATCAGGCCAGTTTCACCACCAAGGAAGCCGGCGAGTTGGGTCACCTTGTCCGCGCGCATCCCATCGTGCGGCCGGGCGATTTCCCGCCGGAATCCGAAGATGCCGCATTGGATCCCGGCCAGCGCAAGATGGTCACCCACCTGCGCGGCTTTGCCGGCCTGCCGCGGGGCGACAAGCCGGTGACGATCAATTTCGAATTCTTCCGCCGCCCGGTGGCGGTGGAAGGCCATGGCAAGGCCGAACGCCTGATCGTGGAGACGACCCGGCTGGAAAACGGCCAGGCCGTGGGCACGGGCGAGCTGCACGCGATTCCATGTGGTCTGGTGATTGCCTGCATCGGCTATCGCACCGCCGAAATCCCCGGCGTGAACTGGTCTGACAAGCTCGGCCGTTTTCCCACCGATGACGCTGGCCGGATCGCGCCGGCGCTTTATGCCAGCGGCTGGGCGCGGCGCGGGCCTTCGGGCACCATCGGCACCAACCGGCCCGATGGGTTTTCCGTGGTCGCCGCCATGGTGGAGGACGGCATCGCCGCTTCCGGCAAGGCGGGTCCGGCCGGGCTCGACGCGCTGCTCGCCAGTCGCGCCATCACGGCCAGCGATTTTGCTGGCTGGCAGAAGATCGAAGCCGCCGAAGTTACTGCCGCGCGTACTGGCGCCCCGCGCGAAAAACTCGTGGACGTGACGAAAATGCTGCAAATCGCGCTTTGAGCGGTTGCGCGCGCGTGAGGCGGCGGCTATAGCGCCGCTTCCGCAAGGATCGGGGCGTAGCTCAGCCTGGTAGAGCGCTGTCTTCGGGAGGCAGAGGCCGGAGGTTCGAATCCTCTCGCCCCGACCAATGGAAAGAAGGGGTTACGGCTTCCCGGGCCGCCCTTCAAACACAGGACGAAGGTTCATTTGAACCTCTGCGGGTCTCTGTGCCTTAGCTGAGGTTCACCATTTGCCGGCATTTGCGGCCTTCCGCATGTAAGTCGGACTGTAGCGGGCATAATAACGGAAAGTGGTCATCTCATTGGAATGTCCCATCAATTGGGCAAGTTCCGACATTCTGATGCCATCCTCGGCCCTCCATACTGCGCCCGTATGGCGAAGCGTGAAAGGGGTCGCATGTACACCGCTCCTTTTTGAGGCTGCGGCAAAGGCTTTGCGGATTGAAGCCAGCATCTTCCCACCGCGTTTGATAACGTGTTGAGATTGCCTGACGGCAAAGGCCTCGGTCAGTGTTTCTACTGCATAATCGGCGATGGGAACGGTTGGACGCTTCTTTTTGGTTTGGACCCTGCCAATTGGATTCAGTCTGATAAGCCCCTTTTCAAAATCTACCTGGATCCATTCCAGCTCCAGAAGTGCGCCGGGACGAGAGCATGTGGAGAGCGCAAGAATCACAAAGAGCCGAACGTGCGGTGCTAGCACCGCGTCGAAAAATCGCCGAAACTCCTGCCTGCTCAGAGCACGTGCAATGTGTTCCGGTTCGGCTGGCCGCCATACCTTGGGTGCTTTCTGGATATGCTTGGCTTCGGCGGCATGATTGAGCGCTGCCGCCAACATCGCCAATTCATAGCGTGTGGTCGCAGG
Source organism: Novosphingobium sp. (assembly GCA_044379435.1). Lineage (GTDB taxonomy): Bacteria > Pseudomonadota > Alphaproteobacteria > Sphingomonadales > Sphingomonadaceae > Novosphingobium. Next base: position 6,396 of record JBIPOH010000111.1, on the reverse strand, counting down.
TGCCCGCTTTCGCTGGTCGACGTAATCCCTACACATCTTTTCATCGATCAGTTCCGGGTCGACATCAGTCCAAAACGCGGCCATGGCTTTCCACGCGTTCCGGCGTCTCGCTATCGATGCGATCTCGGCTTCCTCCCTGGCGTCGAGATAAACCGAGACTATTCGGCCCACGGTCCATTTGCCGGCAAACCTAAGGCTCCAGCGTTTGCGCGCCTCCGCTTCGGCGCTCTGCCGATCGGTCGCATCAAGACTCCAGCGCTTGCGTTTGCCGCTGGCATCTTTGAAGACGATTGCCCATCCGTCACGATATCGCTGCACGGTGAATTCACTTTCTTTCGGCATTCGTAATTCTCCACTTCTGAGTATTTAATTCGCCAAAGATTACCCACCTGAAACGCCTTCAGGTGGCCAGATTTGATGATTTTTCGAACAAGACCTTCGCTACAGCCCCAGTGCTGAGCTAGGCTGGCAATGCTGAAAATATCAGCCGTTTGGGGATGCATTGTCCTCACAGCAACACCACTACGGAAAAAGACCATGCGCTCTGTTGAAGTCGTTTTTGGCGATCAGTGAATGTGAGTGATTTTTTCTGCATCTTGAGCTTATGTTGAGAAGATCCAATTTTTTCAACGCAACTCGAAAATAAATCTGCGGCTACCAACTTGCCCTGCTCATGAAGGGCCATCAGAACCATAAGCAGTGCCTGGTGGCCGCGGCTTTCGGTTTGGGCTGATTGTGGCACCCCCTTTGCCTAATTTGGCGGAGGGGATTTCTTTATGGAGCTACAAAGTGAGCTACGGATGGAGTCTACGCTGCCCGCTCGTCCGATTGAGGTGATGTCTGGCCCGAGGGGGCATCGCCGTTCGCCGGATACCTTGAAGGCCTCGGCGTAATGCCAGCTAGCTAGAACCGACCCGGACTTGCATCGCTTGCGCCAGGCCGATCATTTCCAGCCTAGCCTCGGCCTCGTACATCTGTTCGTCGTACAGGCGCTGCCGCATCGACATCAGCGTGTCGACGTACATCCTGTCTGGCCGAAACTCTGCGATCTTGCGGCAGATGAGATCGTGGACTGCCCATACCGCCCCGCCGTGCAGCAGTGCTCGCCAAGACGCGAATATGAATGCCAAGGTGATGACATCCGCTTCACAGATTTCTTGTATCTTGAGCCAATCGCCGCGATTGGCGAGGCGGGTGACAGTCTAGGAGGAGGCCACAAATTTCGGGTGTCACCGTCGCCCTTGAAATCTACCGTCTCGAAAGCGAGCCGGACTGGTCGCTGGAAGTGGTGAACAATCGCGGCACGTCGATCGTCTGGGATGACAAGTTCGCGACCGACGATCTGGCCTTGGCAGCGTTCGAACAGGTCGTGGCCGAAGAGGGCATGGCGACCTTCCTCGATTCCGGCAATGTTGTGCCGTTCCGGCGCTGATCTGGCTCTGCGCCGCCTGCCAATAGGCGGGGGAGAGCAACCTGCCCACCATCGGCAAGAGCCTTGCGTTCCCGCCAGCGCCGCGTATATTGCACCTCTAATGAGGCATTAGGTGAGGCATGATGGCAAGCGCGGCGTTTCTGGACAGTGTCATCGATGGCGAGACCATCGAGCCGGGTGCATTGTCCGAGCAACTGCACATCACGCGATCGGAACTCGCGGCAACGCTCGGGTTCTCGCGCGATGCGGTGTCGAAGCGCGATCGCGTCACCAGCGTGTCGGTGCAAGCGCGGCTTCGCGAGATGTCCGAAATCATCAATCGGGTGCTGCCCTGGGCGGGCAGCGTGCTCGGCGCCTATGCCTGGTACCGGTCACAACCGCTGCCATCGTTCGGCGACATGACCGCCGAAGACCTGGTCCGTGCCGGCCGTGCCAACGACGTTCGCCTCTATCTCGGCAGGATTGCGGTGGGTGGCTACGCGTGACCTTGCCGCTTGGGCGGGCGACCCGCCCGGTTTACCGCGCTCACCACCCGATGTGGGCGTTCGATCCCGGGTCGGGCGAGGGCGCCAGAATACGCGGCGGGAGGTTCAACCGCCCCGGCATTGCGGCGCTCTACACCTCGATGTCTCCGGAGACGGCCTGGCTCGAAGCGCAGCAGGGGTTTGCGTTCAAGGCGCAGCCGATGACGGTGTGCGCTTATGACGTCGAGTGCGAGGGCGTGCTCGACCTGACGACCGATGCGGGCCGGGTGTCCGCCGGCACATCGCTTGCCGAGCTCGGCAGTGCCTGGGAGGATCTTGCGACCGCGGGCAAGCCCGTGCCCACATGGCTGCTGGCAGAGCGCCTGATCGGCAGTGGATGCGCCGGGATAATTGTGCCCAGCTTTGCGGCACGCGCGACCGCACGAGATGCCAATCTGGTGTTCTGGAAATGGGCGGCGGTAACGCCGCACAAGGTCGTGGTGATCGATGACGAGCGACGCCTGCCGATCAATCAGGATTCCTGGAAATCGCCGTCGGCTACGTGAATGAGACGAAGCTTCGCCGAGCGGGCAGACATGAGGCCGAGCTGTGATTGATCGGTGGAAATCAGCAAATACTGGCCGCACAACAGCTTTGGTTCAAACGCCTCCTTCAACATCGGTGGCAAAGATGAAGCTGGATCAGCGGCGTGTTGCCGATCTCCCGGCACCTAACCATACCCAGGCGAGAGCCATCAAGGCCTGTCTGTTTGATCCGAGGATCACCCGCATTTGCACAGACATGGATCGACATTGCGGCACGGCAGCGCTGCGTAAGCGGGGCATGGCCGTCGCTTACAGATCAGCGCGATTTTCATTGACCTCAGCGGGCCGCATTGGCCACGTTGTGATCGGATCAATGAACTTTACCAAGGTTTGCATGGCACTTGTACGCATTGAAGCAGGCCCAGACTGTGGATCGGCGCTGAAGCGGGACCCCGCGCATACTCATCACAAGTGCTTGAAACTGTTTAGGGAAGCAGCTGTTAGTGGGGTTCCGATCGGCGCCGATCGGGACCCTTTACAACCTGAGATTCCAGAATGATTGGAGATGTTTAACTTGGATATCGTGGGGTCTCGCTTCGGCGCTTATCCTCACGCTTCTGGTGCTGGGTGAGGTCGTTCCACAGGCCTTGCCCCAAGGTCTGAACCAGTTCGTTTGCTTTCTCCATGCTCTCGAACACCGGCAGCGCGCCGCCCCACAGGCTTTCGATCAGGCGGATCGGCGACACGCTGAGGGTCGGGCTGGCGATGTTGCCCAGAAAATGTGTTCGCACGGCGTGGAAGGGAACCGGGCAGGCGTGCTTGTCCAGGAGCGCCCGAATGGTCTTCTCTGACGGTTTATTGATCATGGTGGCCATTACCGCATTCTATCAAACCCGAACTCTCGCGGCACCAGCGAATGCGACCACCCCTTTTCCTGCCGCATCGGCCCAGTCCTTGCATTGGCTGCAATCCGTCAGCTGGGTCCATTAAGGCGCCTCATTGAACAACAGTCCGCGCGTGAGATCGAGCCCGCGTTTCGTGGAAATGTCGGCTGCAATTGCCGTGTATCCAGCGGCTATGGCCGGCAGCCGGGTCATCCCATAGACCATGACGATGCGCGTACCGGGCCTGGCGACGAATTCTCACGCGGGATCATTGTTCTTCTGGCGCTGAACGCTGCCCAATTCCGCGCCCAAGCGCGGACTTTCCCCGGCCATGGACAGGCCGCACCATGGAATGGATCCGGCACGTTCTGCTTAGCGGGTAACCGTCAAATGACAGCTTGCAGCAGCCTGATGTTCACTATAAGTTCCAAAATAAGATCTGCGGCGCTCCTCCGACCGGAACCCAAATGGCCGATCAAATCGTCATTACCGAAAAGACCAGCCAGGCGAAGGACGTGCGCGCTGCGATTGGATCTCGCTATGGTGAAGTGCTCCCCGCCGAGGGTCATTTGTTTGACCTCGTGGAGCCCGAGGATGCGGTTCCTGAATGGAAGCGTTGGTCACCAATCCTGCTGCGCCCCGAAGGGCTCTATGCTACCCGACCGGCACACGGCGGCAACAAGGCGTCCAAGCTGAAAGCAATTCGCGAGGCGCTGCGCACCGCCAAGCGGGTCTGGCTCGCTACCGATTGTGACCGCGAAGGCCAACTGATCGGGCAGGAAATTCTCGAGCACTACAAGTACCGCGGCGAGGTGATGCGGGTGCTGTTTACTGCACAAGATCCCCAGACCATCCGCGATTCGTTCAGCCGTGCCAAGCCCAACTCAGAATATGCCCGGCTTTACGCCGCAGCGGTAGCCCGCCGCCAAGCCGACCAGATATACAATTTATCCCTCACCCGTACAGCCACGGTGATCTTGGGCAAAGGTTCCAAGGGTGTCATCGGGGTTGGCCGTGTAAAGACACCGACGCTCGCCATTGTATGCAAACGCGAGCTGGAAATTCGCGGTTTCGTCCCCGTGACCTATTTTGAGATCGTCGCCACCGCCAAGGTTGCGGGCGGCCAGTTCAAGGTGCGCCACGCGCCGCAGGATCGGATCCTCAACCGCGAAGCCGCTGAGATCGTCGTCAAGGCCGCAGCTGACTTTGAGGGCCCGCTCGCCGTGCGTGTTGAAGAGAAGCGCCAGGGTCCGCCCAAGCTTCACGATCTGCCCTCGCTGCAGAAACTGTGCGCCTCGCGCTTCAGCTGGCCGGCGGCCAAGACGCTGGAAGTCGCGCAGGAACTCTACGACGGCCAAGGCAAGAAGATCATCACCTATCCCCGTGCCGAGGTGCGGTATCTGCCGGAAAACCTGATCGATGATGTGCCCAAGATCGTGGCTGGCCTGCAGGTGGGCCAATCATTCAAGGCTATTCCTGTACCGCCATCGCCAGTGATCCGTAAGGGCGCAAACGGTTCATTCCACGACAAGGGACTTGAGGGTGCCAGCCATCATGCCGTGATCCCCAACGTCAATACGATCGACACGTTGCGCGAAGTTTGGCCGCGTCTTTCCAAAGACGAGAAGAAACTGTTCGACGTGATTGCCCGCGCCTATTTGGCTTCAGTCATGCCGGATTTTCGCTATCGGCAAACCACCGCGGCGATCGATGCCGGCAGTTTTCCTTTCAAGGCGACCGGCCGCCAACCGCTGGATTTTGGTTGGCGCGCCGCCTTTCCAGAATGGCAGCCGGCCGATGAGAAGGGCGACGAGGCGCAATTGCTCCCGCAGATGATGAACGGCGAGAGGGCGCAGCTGCTGAGCCCGATTATTGAAAGCAAAGAAACCCGCCCGCCTCAGCGTTATAACGAGGGCACGTTGATTGAGGCGATGCAGAATGCCTGGCGTTTTGTCGACGATGAGGTTTTACGCGATCGGCTTAAAGAGGCCAAAGGTATCGGCACACCGGCGACACGGGCTGAAATCATAGGCGGGCTGAAGCGTCAGGACTTTCTGACCAGTCAGGCAAAGAACATCGTTCCCACGGCAACCGGGCTCACGCTTTATGGCGTTCTGAAGACGGCTGATCCGGCGCTGGTCGATCCTGGCGTTACGGCACAGCTTGAATGCCTGCTCGACGATGTCGTCGTTGGCAAACAAGAGATGGTCAGCGCCATTGATGCCGTCTGCGACGTGGCGCTGCGCATCATCGGAAAGCTGAATGATGGCGCGCCCGGCGGAGTGATCCCCTTGTCAGGGGCGGGCCCACTTAGTGGCGGTGAAGAACGTCCCCCAACGCCGGCCATGAAGCAGTACGCGGTCAACTTGGCCCGCCAGAAGGGTGTTCAACTTCCGCCAGGGTATGCCGTGAAAGGATCCATCTGCCGCGCCTTCCTCGAGCAGCACGCGCCCAAAAAGGCTGGCACCACAACAGGCACAGCAAAATCTGCGAAGCTGCCAGCGCAACATATACCCACTCCACAATCTGCCATGCCAAAAAAGCGGACCCGTAAATCCAAAGCAGGTGTCGCCGCGGGTGCCTCCCCGCAGGCCATACAGAAGGCCGAAACCAATACGCCGCTGCGAATTCCTTTCGGCAACAAGGAGACCGCGCAGAAGTTCGGCGCACGCTATGGCTCAGGCGGATGGTATGCGCCCCCGGGGGTCGATCTCGACCCCTTCTGCAAGCAGGGTTGGCTCTGAACTCGCCTACTATTGCTGTGGATCTGTGCCAAAGCAGGGCCCACCACTTATCCAGCGCAGGCGTCTGAAGTTGTTCAGGAAAGTTATTTTTGGCGGGGTCCCGATAAGCGCCTATCGGTACTCCGCACAACTTGAGATTTCACAACAATTGAAGGTGCTTAGCGCGGATACCGTAGGATTCCGCTTCAGCATCTGCCTGAATGGCTGCTAATGGCGGTAGATATGCGGATTCCGACGATCCCGGCCGTCCATTCCGATTTGAAGCCGGCCATCATTCCGAGATGATCCCGGCCGGGGGCCTGAACGTTGGTTGGGTTGATGACATTG
>JBIPOH010000482.1:0-2635 GCA_044379435.1 Novosphingobium sp. | reverse complement strand
GAACTCGCCGCCGCCACGCGCGAGGCCAGCCACATCACCCGGCTGTTTGCCGCCCGGCTCGATGATGTCGAGGCCGGGTTCGGGATCGAGGCGGTGCAGCTGCGCGCCAGCTGGAGCGAGCCGCTCAGCCTCAGCCAGGCTGATCTTGATGCGGCGGCCGAAGACCACGGCACTGCGCTCGCGGCCTGTATCGACCGGCTGACGGTCCGGCTCGGCCCCAAGGCGGTCACCCGCCCGGTCGCTCGTGCCAGCCACATCCCTGAACGCGCGCAAAGCTGGCAGCAGCCGCTTGCCCCGGTGCCGCCTTCGCAAGGTGCGCTCGCTTTCCACACCCGCCCGCTGAAGTTGCTCGACCGGGCCGAGCCGATCGCGGTGCTCTATGCCTCGCCCGATGGCGTGCCGCAGCGGTTTCGTTGGCGCGGGAATGTCCGCGAGGTCTCCCGCGTCGAGGGGCCGGAGCGGATCGCGCCCGAATGGTGGCGCGAACGCTCGACCGCGCGGCTGCGCGACTATTACCGGATCGAGGATGAGGCCGGGCGGCGGTATTGGATCTACCGGCAGGGAACCCTTGGCGACGGGCGGGGCGGGGTGCCCGACTGGTTCCTGCAAGGGCTCTACGCCTAACTCCTCTTACCGTCTTGCTCAGGTTTCTTTTACGGATTTGTGCGAAGCTTCGACCATGCATCTCCAATCGATCCCACGCGCGTCCGAACGCCGACCGATGAGCCTCACGGTGAAAAGCCGGGTGCGCACGCGTGTGGTGTTTGTCGATCTGATTGATATCTCTGAAGGAGGCTGCAAAATCCGCGCAAAGGCCGGGTTTGCTGAAGTCGGTGACCGGGTGACGATGAAGGTCAATGGCATCAACGCCCCGCTCGGCACGATCGCCTGGATCGAAGGGCAAGTCGCCGGTGTTGCTTTCGAAGGGACGATACACCCCGCTGTGATCGACTATCTGTGCGATCAGCAGGACAGCCACGACACCGGCCCAAGGCTGCGCCGCATCGTCTGACCGCAAACTGGGGCCGCTTGCAACCTTTGCATTTGGCGATAGAGCAGTAGGAACATATAAGGAACACTTGAAAGGTGTTCCCCGTTCCGATGGCTCAGCAGACCCTCCGCCAGAAACTCGAAATCCTCGCCGATGCGGCGAAGTATGATGCGTCCTGCGCGTCATCCGGCACGGCGAAGAAAAACTCACTGGGCGGGAAGGGCGTCGGCTCGACTGAGGGGATGGGCATCTGCCACGCCTATGCGCCTGACGGGCGGTGCATCTCGCTGCTCAAGATCCTGCTGACCAATCACTGCATCTTCGATTGCCACTACTGCATCAACCGCAAGAGCTCGAACGTGCACCGCGCACGGTTCACGCCGCAGGAGGTGGTCGATCTGACGCTCAATTTCTATCGCCGCAATTATATCGAAGGGCTGTTTCTGTCCTCCGGCATCGTCAGAAGCGCCAATCACACGATGGAGCAGCTGGTCGAGGTCGCCCGCATCCTGCGCGAGGAGCATGATTTTCGCGGCTATATTCACCTGAAAACCATCCCTGAGGCGGACGCCGAGGTGATCCATCAGGCCGGGCTTTATGCCGACCGCGTCTCGATCAATGTCGAGCTGCCCACCGATGCCGGCCTCACCCGCCTCGCGCCCGACAAGAACGCAGGCCAGATCGAAGGCGCGATGGGGCGCACCACAGCGCGGATCATCGAGGCCAAGGACGAGCGCAAACGCTTCCGCCACGCGCCGCGCTTTGCGCCTGCGGGCCAGTCCACGCAGATGATCGTCGGCGCGGACGGGGCCAATGACACCGCGATCATCGGCAAGGCGAGCCGCCTCTATGGCAGCTTCGGCCTGCGCCGCGTCTATTACAGCGCGTTCTCGCCGATCCCCGATGCCAGCGCGGTGCTCCCCTTGAAGCGCCCGCCCTTGCTGCGCGAACACCGCCTGTATCAGTCCGATTGGCTGATGCGGTTCTACGGCTTTGCGCCGGGAGAAGTGGCCGATGCGACCGAGGCGGATGGCAACCTGCCGCTCGATATCGATCCGAAGCTGGCGTGGGCGCTCAAGTTCCGGGAGAGCTTCCCGGTCGATGTGAACCGCGCTGCGAAAGAACAATTGCTGCGGGTGCCGGGGCTGGGGACCACGGCGGTCGCGCGGATCATCGCGGCGCGGCGGCACCGGACGCTACGCTTGGACGATGTCGCGCGGCTGACTGCATCGATCGCCAAGGTGCGTCCTTTCATCTGTGCGCTCGACTGGCGGCCAACGCTGCTGACCGACCGCGCCGACCTGCGCCGCCTGCTTGCGCCGAAGTCGGAACAGCTGGAGCTGTTCTGATGGGGGTGTGGTTTTTCATCCATCCGCCTCGAGCGAAGTCGAGAGGCCTTCGCGTGGAGTGTCTCGACTTCGCTCGACACGAACGGAGGCGATGATGACTGCGATGCAGCACGTCTCCCTCGGCGCTCACTACGCGATTCATTTGCCCGCGCCCGACGATTTCGCCTTCTGGCGGGAACGGGCGCGGGGGTTGATCCAGTGCGATGTGCCGCCTGACCGTGTCTCGTGGATCGAGCCGGGCGGGACGGGCGATCTGTTTGCTGAGGGCCCCCGGGATTCTTTGGCGCGTGGAGAC
>JBIPOH010000109.1:0-9451 GCA_044379435.1 Novosphingobium sp. | reverse complement strand
CGCCGAGGAAGCGCACTTGCGCCATGCCTTGCTGGTGGAAGCGATGGACGGCCTTTCGGAGCGCGAGCGCCATATCCTGACCGACCGGCGCCTGATCGATGACCCCAAGACGCTGGAAGAGCTGAGCCAGGTTTACAACGTCAGCCGCGAACGGGTGCGCCAGATCGAGGTGCGCGCGTTCGAGAAGCTTCAGAAGGCCATGCAGCGCATTGCGGGCGAACGGCACCTGCTGCCGGCCTGATGCTTCGACAAGCTCCGCATGAGCGGTTTGGGCATGCAAAGGCGGCCGGGGGTAACCCCGGCCGTTTGCGTTTGCGGTGATTGCCTCTCGCGCAGTGCGGGTTAATATCCCGCTCGCATGGACGAGGAACTGCTCAAGCTGAGAAACCCGGAAGCGGTGCGCGCACGCCAGCCCGGTCTGCTCCACCGCGCTGGCTGGCTGCTGGCACGGCTGGTGGCGGCGTTCCTGTTTCTGAGCGTGGCGCTGGTGGTGATCTACCGCTTCGTGCCGGTGCCCGTGACGATGACGATGATCCTCGATCCCAATGGCATCACCAAGGACTGGGTGCCGCTATCGGCCATCGACCGCAACATGGTGGATGCTGCCATTGCCGGGGAGGACGGCAAGTTCTGCGAGCATCACGGCTTCGATCAGGACGCGATCCTCAAGGCATGGGAGCGCAACCGCGAAGGCGGGCGCATTCGCGGCGGTTCCACGATCAGCCAGCAGACCGCCAAGAACGTGTTCCTGTGGCAGGGCGGCGGCTATTTCCGCAAGGGGCTGGAGGCCTGGTTCACCGTGCTGATCGAGGCGGTGTGGGGCAAGCGGCGGATCATGGAAGTCTACCTTAACGTCGCGGAAACCGGCATCGGTACTTATGGCGTGGAGGCAGGGGCGCAGCGCTATTACAAGAAACCGGCGGCTCGGCTCAGCCGTGTCGAGGCGGCGCGGATCGCGGCGGCGTTTCCCCAGCCCAAAGTGCGCGCGGTGACGGGGGCAACCGGCTTTACCCGGCGGCACGGCAATGTGATCGCCCGGCGCGTGACCACGGTGCGCGCGGACTACGACGCCTGCGTCTATCAGTAACGAGAGCTTTCCCGCGAGGCCTGCTGCGCGCATCGTGAGCGCAGCAATGCGTGCAGCATCGGGCGCAGCACCGCATGCCAGAGGGAGAGCAGGACATGCCGCAGGTCATCATTCACGCCTGGATCGAATTTGCCGATCAGGCCACGCGCGACGAGGCAGTGCGGCTGGCTGCGCCGATCCAGTGGACCACGCGCACCGAAGAGGCGGGCTGCCTTGAGTATTGCTTTGCCGCGGACCCGTGCATCCCGCACCGCGTGACGATCCATGAATTGTGGGAGGACCACGCCTCGCTGATCGCGCACTTCCGGCACCCATGCTATGAGGCGATGCGCGATACGCTGGTCGGGCTTGGCCCCACGGCGCTGTGGAACCGGATGTATGAAGCGGGGCGCGATTCGCCCGTCTATCACGAGGACGGCGCGCTGCGCACGGTGCTGTTTGCAGATTGAACGAAGGCGGACCGGCTTCAGGCGGCCACTGCTGCCGGTTCGCCCTGCACCGAGATCAGCCAGCGGGCGGTGCCTTCCAGCCCGACGGCGGTGAGCAGGCCCGAGGCATAGGCGCCGGTATCAAGGCTGATGCGCAGCGGCGAAACGTGCGGTGTTTCAAGGATCGTGTGGCCGTGCACGACCGCGAAATCGCGGTCTTCGCGCGCTTCGATGAACTCGGCGCGAATCCAGCGCAAGTCTGACAGCTTTTGTTCGTCGAGCGGGATGCCCGGGCGCACACCGGCGTGGACGAACACGTAGTCGCCGATCTGGATGCGGTCTTCCATCGATTTCATGAAAGCGATGTCCTCTGCAGGGATCACCTCGTTCATGACCTGGCGCAGTTCTTCCAGCGTGGTGCGGCTGTAGATTTCGGGCGAGATGGGGTAGCTGAGCACGGTTTCGCGGCCGCCATGGCGCAGGAAGTGGCGCAGCGTCTCGTCTCGCTCCAGGCTGCCGAGAAACATTTCCTCATGGTTGCCCGCCAGAATGCGCACGCGGCGGCGCTTGGCCCATTCGCGCGCCGTGGCGATCACCCCGGCGCTGTCCGGCCCGCGATCGACCAGATCGCCGAGCAGGATGACCGTGGTATCTGCCGGATTGCGCCCGATCTCATCCGCTTCGATGCGCGCGATCATGCGGCACAAAAGATCGCACCGGCCATGGATATCGCCGATGGCATAGACCCGCTGACCCTCGGGCACAGAGGGTGTGATGTCCGGTTCGGAACGGGATTCGAGAAAGGAACGGAGACGCTTCAACATGGATCTATAGCCTGACGAAGCGGATATGGACTGAGGGATCGCACTTACAAGGTGCAAGGGGTGCAATTGCAGCAGAGCGTGGGAAACCCGCGACAAACCGTTGCTGCGTCCTTGTGCGACGCAACAAAATCCGGCCGCCAAGCCGCGCACGGCATCGCATCCGTGCGGAAGAGGCGCGGGAATCGGCCATTTGTGCAAGGTTCTGAATCACGGCGTTACCTCACGCACCGCAACAGGCGGTGGCGGCTCCGCCATAGCAGAGCCGCCCCTTCCTTACGCGATGGTGATTACCGTCCGGTATAGGCGCGCCGTGTCCGATACCGGATGGCGGCCTGGTTCAGCGCAGATAGAAATCGATCGTGGTGACCACGCGCACTTTCTTGAACGGGGTATCTGAAACGCCCCAGCCGCCACCCGCATCGCCATCGCGCGCGGTGACTTCGAAATAGCCCTGCGTGGCGTTCTTGATCCCGCCGACGCCGGTGCCGCTGTCTTCGGCGAACTGTTCAGCAGAGCGGCGCGCGTCCTTTGTGGCGGCAGCGATCATCACCGGCTTGATCTTGTCGAGCCCGGTGAAGGTATAGGCCATGCCTGAGCCTTCCTCCAGCATCACGCCCCGGCGGACGAGATCGAACTGGCGGCGCACCGCATCCTGCGCGCGCTTGATGTCGGTGGTGCGCAGCGCCATGCGCTGGCGGACGGTGAAGCTGGTCATGCCGTTGTCGGTGCTGGTGCTGACATTGACGCCGGTGGGCTGGAGGGCTTCGGCGGGAAAGCCGAGAGCGGAAAAGAAGGCGCGGATTTCCTTGCTGTCGTTATCGACGCTGGCCTGCGCGCTCGCCATGTCTGATGCGGTGGCGGAATAGGCGATGGTCCAGGTCGCAAGGTCTGCGGTCACTTCGCGTTCGGCCAGCCCGCGCACGGTGACCGCGCGGTCGGCCTCGCGGCTGCGGCGCAAGCCATCACCGAGCAGATAGCCGCCCACGACCATGCCGAGCGCGATGACGCCCGCGGCGGCGAGCGCGGGGCGCAAGCTGGCGGATGGGCTCAGGCGTGAAAGAAAGGATTGGGAATCGGCGGCGGCCTCATTATCGGTACTGGTCACGGCATGGTCTCCCTGTCGGGCGCTTGGCCCTGCGGTGAATTGTGCAATTCTGGCGATGAACCGAGTTTGAACGAGTAAGGAGACGGTAGTTTGACCAAGTTCCTCCACGCAATGATCCGCGTCACCGATCCGGATGCGACGATTGCCTTCTTCGAGCTGTTTGGCGTGAAGGAAGTGCGCCGCTTTTCGAGCGAGCAGGGCCGCTTCACGCTGATCTTCCTTGCCGCGCCGGGTGAGGAAAACGTGGCCGAGGTGGAGCTGACCTACAACTGGCCAGCCGAAGACGGCAGCCCGGCCGAAGTCTATGGCGGCGGGCGCAATTTCGGCCATCTCGCCTACCGGGTGAGCAATATCTACGAGACCTGCGCCAAGATTCAGGCAGCTGGGCACATCATCCACCGCCCCCCGCGCGATGGGCACATGGCGTTTGTGAAGAGCCCGGATGGGATTTCCATCGAACTGCTGCAGGACGGGCATCTGGAGCCCGCCGAGCCTTGGGCGAGCATGGCGAACACCGGCAGCTGGTGAGAATGGCTCAGGCGGGGGCGCGCTCCCGCCGCACCATCCACAGCGCATAGAGCGCGGGCAGGAAGAACAGCGTGAGCGCGGTGCCGACGAGGGTGCCGCCGATCAGCACGACCGCAAGCGGCCCCCAGAAGCTGGACAGCGTGAGCGGCAGGAACGCCAGCACGGCGGCCAGCGCGGTGAGCAGCACGGGCCGCGCGCGGCGCACGGTCGCCTCGATCACCGCTTCCTCCAGGCCGAGGCCGCGCGCGCGTTCGGTGTCGATCTGGTCGACGAGGATCAGCGTGTTGCGCATCAGGATACCCGCCAGCCCGATCAGCCCGAGGATCGCATTGAAGCCGAAGGCGAAGCCGGTGACGAGCAGCGCCGGGATCGCGCCGAGCATGCCGAGCGGCGCCGTGGCGAAGACAAGTCCGGTCATGCGGAACGAGCGAGTCTGCAGCATCAGCACCAGCAGCATGAACCCGATCATCACCGGAAACAGCGGGGCGAGCGCAGCGTTGGCCTTGCCCGCTTCTTCCACCGAACCTGCCGCCATGATGGCATAGCCTGCGGGCAGGCGGTCTATCACGGGCCGCAGCTTTGGCAGGATCGCGGCGGTCACATCAGGCGGCTGCACGCCTTTGACGATATCGGCGCGCACGGTCATCGTCGGCACCCGGTTGCGCCGCACGAGCAGCGGATCTTCGCTGGCCGGCACAATCTGCGCGACTTGCGCGAGGGGGATGCCGCTTCCATTCGCGGTGCCGATGAAAAGACTGCCCAGATCGGCCAGCGCATGGTGTTCCGCTGCGGGGGTGCGCACCACCACATCGGTTGTGCGGTTGCCGACACGGGCCTGCGCCACCGTGGTGCCGGAAATCAGCCCCGATACCTGCCGCGCGACGCTGGCCGGATCGAGCCCCAGCAGGCGCAGCCGGTCGTTGTCGAATTGCAGCGTAACCGATGGCGTGCGGTCGCCCCAATCGGTGTTGACGCCGACGGCATGGCGGTTGGCGCGGACCACGGCGCTGACTTCTGCAGCGATTCGGCGCAGCTGGTCGGGATCGGGGCCGGTGACGCGAAAGGCCACGGGATAGGGCACTGGCGGGCCGAACAGCAGGCTCAGCGCGCGCACCCGTGCGCCGGGATAATGGCCCTCGGCGGCCAGCTTCTGTACCAGCAGCCGCAGCCGATCACGCGCGGCGGGGCTGTGGGTGAGCACAATCAGCTTGGCGAACGCAGGATCGGCGGGTTCGGGATTGAGCGAGAGGAAGAAACGCGGCGCGCCGCCGCCCAGATAGCTGTTCACATACCGCACTTCGGCCTTCATCTCGGGCCGGGTCAGCAGGTCCCGCTCGATCCTTTCCACCACACCGCGCGTGGCGACAAGGCTGGAGCCGTGGGGGTTGTAGACCTCGATCAGCAGTTCGGGCCGATCCGAAATCGGAAAGAACTGCTTGGGGATCACCGCCACTAGCAATACCACGCACAGCGCCATGCTGCCCAGCACGCCAAGGGTGAGGCGGCCGCGCTGGGCCACGCTGCGGGTGATCCACGCGCGCAGCTGCACATAGCGGGGGGTGGCATAGATCGCATCGTGGCCGCCCGCGACGGGCGCAATGTTCGGCAGCAGCTTCACGCCGAGCCACGGCGTGAAATAGACCGCCACGACCCATGAGACGATCAGCGCGAAACCCACGATCCAGAAGATGTTGCCGGCATATTCGCCCGCCGTGGAGCGGGCGAAACCGACGGGGAGGAAGCCGGCGATGGTGACGATGGTCCCTGCCAGCATCGGCCCCGCCGTGGCCCCCCACGCAAACGTGGCGGCCTCGGTGCGGCTCATGCCCTCTTCCAGCTTCACCACCATCATCTCGATGGCGATGATCGCATCATCGACCAGCAGGCCGAGGCTGAGGATGAGGGCGCCGAGCGTGATCCTGTCGAACTGGCGACCGGTTAGCATCATGATCACGAACACGGCGGCCAGCGTGAGCGGGACCGACAGCGCCACAACGATGCCCACGCGCCAGCCCAGCGCGATGAGGCTGACGACCATGACCACGCTGAGTGCCACCGCGAACTTGAGCATGAATTCGCCGTAAGCCTCGGCGATGTTGGCGGCCTGATCGGCGACTTCGGTGGCGGTGATGCCTAGTGGCAGATCGCGGCGGATTGCATCCAGCTTCCCGCCCAGTGCGTGGCCCAACGTGAGGCCATTATAGCCCGGATGCATCACCACGCCGAGCAGGACAGCCTCGCCGCCCTGATGGCGCACCTGATAGCTCGGCGGGTCTTCATAGCCGCGCCGCACTTGCGCGATATCGCCAATGCGCAGGGTCCGCCCGCCTGCGCTGAGCGGGGTGGCGCGCACGGCATCGAGATCATCGAAAGCGCCGGTGATGCGCACGGGCACGAGCCGCGTGCCGGTTTCGAACTGGGCGGCGGGCTGGATCAGGTTCTGGCTGGCCAGCGCGCCCAGCACGGCATCGGCCCCGATACCCAGCGTGGCCAGCTTGCGGGTTGAGAGCTCGACAGAGATGCGCGGGCGCTGTTCGCCGATCAGCGCGACTTTCTTCACGCCTTCGACGCGCTGCAATTCGCTGCGGATGGCTTCGGTTCGCTCTATCAGGGTGCGGTGGGGGAGGTTTTTGGCCTGCACCGCGACCAGCGAGAAATAGACATCGGAGTATTCATCATTGACGATGGGGCCGATCACGCCGCGCGGCAGATTGATGGCTTCATCGCTCATCTTCTTGCGCGCCTGATAGAACAGTTCGGGCGCGTCCTTGGGCGGGGCCTTATCGCCGAACAGCACGGTGATGGTGAGGAAGCCAGGCCGGGTCTGCGTTTCCACCCGGTCATAATGCGGCAGTTCCTGCAGACGCTTTTCCAGCCGGTCCGCCACCTGATCCTGCATTTCCTGCGCCGTGGCGCCGGGCCATGCTGCGGATACGGTGAGCACCTTCAGCGTGAAGCTGGGATCTTCCGCGCGGCCAAGCTGGAAGAACGCGAACACGCCCGCCGCGATCACGCCGAGCAGCAGGAACAGCGTGACGGAAGGCTCCCTGACCGCGATGGCGGAGAGATTGGGGCCTTTCACCGGCGCTGGCCCGGCGCGAGGCGGACTTTCTGCCCGGCGTGGAGGAGGTGGCCGCCCAGCGCGACGATCCGCGTGCCGGGGGGCAGGGCGGCAGCGGGCAGCAGGGCTTCTTCCTCGGTCAGGCGCAGCGGGCGGGCGGGCTGAAAGCGCACGGTGCGGTTCGCCGCGATTACCCAGACGCCCTGACCCTTGCCCAGATCGACCAGCGCGCCCAGCGGCACGCGGGTGGCGGCGGCGGACGTGCCGGGCAGGCGGAGGGTCACCGTGGCGCCGAGCGGAGCGCTTTCGGGCGGGCCGGCCAGCACATAGCGCGCGGCGAAGGTGCGGGTGAGCGGATCGGCGGCACCGGCCACCTCGCGCAAGGTGGCCGTGGTGGCCGCAGCAGTGCCATACACCATGGCCTGCGCGGCTTTCGGCAAGGCAGCCAGCGCGGTTTCGGGGATGGCGACCAGTGCTTCCCGCGCGCCACTGCGGGCGAGGCGCAGGACCGGGGTTCCGGCGGCGACGACTTGGCCTGCTTCGGCGAGCACTTCGGTGACTACGCCATCGGCATCGGCGGTGAGCACGCCGTAGCCGCGCTGGTTGGCGGCGCTGGCCGAAGCGGCGCGGGCGGCGGCAAGGTTGGCGGCTGCGGCATCGCGCGCGGCGCGGACGCCGTCATAGGCGAGGGGCGCAATCGCGCCGATGGCGACCAATGGGCGCAGGCGGGCTTCATCGGCGGCGGTGCGCGCAGCATCGGCTTCGGCAGCGCGGACTTTGTCTGCCGCAGCAGAGGCGGCGAGGCCCAGATCGCTCGTGTCGAGCCGGAACAGCGGCTGCCCGGCGCGGACGTGCGCTCCGGCATCGACAAGGCGGGCGGCGACTTTTCCGGGGACGCGGAAGGCCAGCGTGGCTTCGCTGCGCGCGCGGATGGTGCCGGTGTAGGCAAGGCCGGAAAGGTCGCCATCGGCTGCGGCCAGCGCGGTTTCGACCAGCGGTTCGGCAGGCGGGGCGGGCGCGGGGCCGGAACAGGCGGCGAGAAGCGCGCAAGCGGCCAGAACAGGCGGGAAGGGGGCGGGGTATTCCAAGCGGGCCTCCAGCCCCGACCAGCGGGGGACAGACGACTCGCCTATAAACTGGCTACCGGGTATTCGAAAGATGAAAAATAACGTAATTCTTCATTTTTTAACTTTGAGCGCTTCCAGCAGCAGCCGGGTGATCGCGCGGGTCTCGCTTTCCAGATCGGCGGCGCCGAAGGTGTCTAGCATGACCGGGTGCCAGACTTTGGCCATCGCGCTGAAGGCGGCAGCGGTGGTTTCCTCCAGCGGCAGATCGGTGCGCATCACGCCCTGACGCTGGCCTTCGGCAATGACATGGCGAATCAGGCCGCGCAGGGTTTCCATGAACTGCTGCACCGGAGGCCAATTGCCCCGCGTGGCGGCCAGGCACAGATCGCTGGAGCGCCCGCTCTTGAACAGAAGATCGCGCATTTTCAGAGCGATATCCATGCACAGCACTTCGAATGTGTGGACCGGATCGGCGGCAGCACTGCGCGCCACGCGCCATGCCGCGTCTTCCACAGCGGTCAGCGCGCGGCTGGTCACCGCCTCGTCGATGGCCTGCCGGTTGACGAAGCTGCGGTAGAGGTTGGCGGGCGACATGCCGAGCGCGCGGGCGACATCGGTGACGGTGACTTTCTCGAACCCGATCGCTTCATAGAGCCGCTCTGCGGCATCGAGGATCTCGTCCCGCCTGTCGACACTTGGCCGCCCGGCACGCCGCTTTTCCGCGCCATGCTTTTCTGAAGCGGCAAGGTTGCTTTTCATGAAAAAATTTATATTCTTTCACCGTTCATAGGTCAACAGGTCATCGTTCAGGGAGCCTAGCCATGCGCCGGTTCGGGATTGCTCTTGCGGCCATGCTGCTGCCCAGTGCTGCGCCTGCCGCACCCGCGCCGCCTCCCCTTCCGCCAGCCCTGCCCCCGGCCCTGCCCGACAGGTTTGCGAATGCGCCCGCCGGGCAGAGCGCGGCGCCGCTGGCCGATGGCTGGTGGCGCAGCTTTGGCGATCCGGTGCTGGACCGGATGGTGGAAACCGCACTGGCGGGTAATCTCGATATCGCGGTGGCCGCGGCGCGGCTGGAGCAGGCGGCGGCGGGGGTGAAGGCTGCGAAAGGTGCGATGCTGCCGGGGGTCAATCTGGGCGGTTCGGCGGCGGTGCAGCAGCTGTCGGTCGAGGATGTGCAGGGGCGTGCCTTTTCGCGCTTCCCGGGATTTCAGCGCACGGTCGAGCAATTTGGACTGAACGGCGCGGCTTCGTGGGAGCTTGATCTGTTTGGCCGGCTTTCAGCGGGCGCGCGCGCGGCGCGGGCCGAGGCGGGGGCCGCCGGGGCAGGTCTTGCGGGCGCGCGGCTGACGGT
>JBIPOH010000108.1:0-9452 GCA_044379435.1 Novosphingobium sp. | reverse complement strand
GGACCGCGCCTTGGGAAGATCCGGCAGAGACCGGCGCCTTCGTCCAGCTGTTTGTCGAGGAACGCGCGACCACGCAGGAAAAGCTGGCGTGGCACAAGGTCTTCTCGGGCTGGCTGTTCAAGAACGCACCCGCGCTCAACGTGGTCGAGCACCCGATCTATGACGTGTGGGTCAAGGACTGCGCAATGAAGTTTCCGGGCGAGGAAGACAGCCCCGCCGCTGCCGCATCGACGAGCAGTGCCGCAAAACCTGCCGGCAAACCACCGGTTGCCGCTCCCGCAACATCTGCCGCCCCTGCCGACGATTCGCCGCCTGCCTGAGGGGCCAGCGCCGCCTGCAGCAAATCCAGATAGCGCGCCTGCGGGATTTCCACCGCGCCCAATGAGGCCAGATGCGGGGTGGTGAACTGGCAATCGAGCAGCTGCGCCCCCGCCCGCCGCATCGCTGCCACCAGCCAGGCAAGCGCAACCTTGGACGCATCGCTGGCGCGGCTGAACATGCTTTCGCCGCAGAACACCGGGCCGAAGCCGACCCCATAGAGCCCGCCGACGAGGACTTCGGTGCCGCCGGGCCCTTGCTGCCAGACCTCGATAGAATGGGCGTGGCCGTGGCGGTGCAGCTCGCCATAACTTGCGGCGATGCGCTGGCTGATCCAGCTGTCTTCAGCATCCACGCGCGGCGCGGCGCAAGCATCGATCACCGCATCGAAGGCTTCGTTGCAGGTCACGCGGAAACGCCCGCGCCGCAGCGTCCGCGCGAGGCTGTGTGACAAGTGGAACCCGTCCAGCGGCAGGATGGCCCGCATTCGCGGCTCGACCCAATAGACTTCCGGATCGTCACGGCTGTCCGACATCGGAAAGATACCGGCGCGATAGGCCTGCAGCAAAAGCTCGGGCGGGATGATCGAGGTGTCGTGACGGGACATCTTCGCTTGCTTGTTCTTTGGTTGCGCTGGCCGCGTCAACCCACTAAGGGCGCTTCTCCGGCACAGGAGTGTAGCTCAGCTGGTAGAGCATCGGTCTCCAAAACCGAGGGCCGGGGGTTCGAATCCCTCCACTCCTGCCATTTCCCGCACGCGGAACCCGGTGCGGGAATACTGCCGCTTCCCACTTTCGTGAGTATCTCCTTGCCGACACCGCCTGTCATGGTGCGTGCTAGCATACTCCTGCCGAAAGTCCCCAACATGACCGTCAAGGCCTACGCTGCCCAAGCTGCCGACAAGCTGCTGGAGCCTTTCGCCATCACGCGCCGCGAACCCGGACCGAAGGACGTGGTGATCGAGATCGCCTTCTGCGGCGTGTGCCATTCCGATCTCCACACCGTGCGCAGCGAATGGGGCGGCACGCTCTACCCCTGCGTTCCGGGGCACGAGATCGTCGGCTCGGTCAGCGCCATCGGCAGCGCGGTCACCCGATTCGCGGCGGGTGATACCGTCGGCGTCGGCTGCATCGTCGATAGCTGCCGGACCTGCTCATCCTGCGGCGATGGGCTAGAACAGTTCTGCGAAAGCGGGATGACCGGCACCTACAATTCGCCCACGCCAGATGCTCGCCATCCTGGTGTCCTGGGGCATACGCTGGGTGGCTATTCGGAAAGGATCGTGGTGGACGAGGCCTATGTCCTCGCCATTCGCCACCGCCCGGACCAGCTCGCCGCGGTCGCGCCGCTGCTTTGCGCCGGGATCACCACATGGTCGCCGCTGCGCCACTGGAACGCAGGCCCCGGCAAGCGCGTTGGTGTGGTGGGCATCGGCGGCCTTGGCCACATGGGGATCAAGCTTGCGCGCGCGCTGGGCGCCGAAGTCACCGGCTTCACCACCAGCCCGGCCAAGGCGCAGGCGATTCGCGATCTGGGTGCGCATCACGTCGTGGTCTCCAGCGATCCTGCGGCAATGAAGGCGGTGCGCGAAAGCTTCGATCTCATCATCAACACCGTCTCGCACAGCCACGATCTCGATCCCTTCCTGATGGCGCTGGCACGCGATGGAGCCATGGTCATGGTCGGCGCGCCCGAAAAGCCGCACCCCATGCCCACGCTGTTCCACTTCCTCACCCGCCGCCGCAGCCTTGCCGGTTCGCTGATCGGCGGAATCGCGGAAACGCAGGAGATGCTTGATTTCTGCGCCGAGCACGACGTCGTCTCGGACATCGAGCTGATCCGCATGGACGCGATCGAGAACGCCTACACCCGCATGGTGAAGGGTGACGTGCGCTACCGCTTCGTGATCGATACCAGCACGCTTTGATCCGCTGACGCGGTTGGCGGCACCAGCCCACTCCCCCGCCCCAATCGGCACTGGGCCACCCACGAGAGTACCCTGAATGGGTGGCCGGGAGCGGGAGTGGGCTGGTGCCGCTTCGAAACGCGCACATTCCGCACGTTTCGCAAACAAAGCCCCACCCTTGCCAATCGCAAGCCAAGCGCCTAAATGCGTCGCACTTCCGACATCGGAGACTTCACCTGCCCCTCCCGGACCTGTCCGGGGCGGCGATGAAGCCTAGCCGGAAGCCGTGGAAGCTCCCGACGGACGGGGGCGTGCGAATCGACGATTGGCAGGAACGTGTGATGGCAAAGCTGAGCCCCGGTGAATTCATCAACCAGGTCCGCGCCGAAGCGCGCAAGGTGATCTGGCCGACTCGCGCAGAGACCACCTCCACCGCGATTTTCGTCGGCATCATGATGCTGATCCTGGCGGTGTTTTTCCTCGGCATCGATTTCATCTTCAACCTGATCGTGCGCTCGCTGCTTTCGCTGGCTTGATCCCGCGCACTCAGATTCACGCCCAGATTTTCGCAAGGACTGCCCCATGGCCCGCTGGTACATCATTCACGCCTATTCCGGCTTCGAGAACAAGGTGAAGGAAGCGATCCTCACCGAAGCCGAACGCATCGGCCTTTCGCAGCTGGTCGAAGCGGTGGAAGTGCCCACCGAAACCGTGACCGAGGTAAAGCGCGGCAAGAAGGTGCAGGTCGAGCGCAAGTTCATGCCCGGCTACGTCCTCGCCAAGCTGGCGATGAACGACGACATCTACCACCTTGTGAAGAACACCCCCAAGGTCACAGGCTTCCTCGGCAACAACAACAAGCCGCAGCCGATTTCCGACAAGGAAGCCGCCCGTTATTTCGGCGCGCGCGATGCTGCCGCTGCCGAACCGCGCAAGCAGGTGCTGGTCGATTACGAGATCGGCGATTCGGTCAAGGTCAACGCTGGCCCGTTCGCCTCGTTCAACGGCACGGTGGAAGAACTCGATTTCGAGAAGCAGCGCGTCAAGGTCGCCGTCTCGATCTTCGGCCGCGCTACCCCGGTGGAACTGGCGTTCGAGGAAGTCGAACTCGTCAAATAAGCCCGGCGCGCAGGCTCGCGCCGAGATTGCCGTTGACCACATGTGCGCGCACCGTCACGCTGCCATAGGTAAAACCGGTTATATGATCGGTTTGCCATCAGGGCAGCGGGGCGGGATCAGACATGGCGACTTTCACGGGCACGGCGCGCACCGCCAATACATTCGTTGGAACAGCAGCCGACGATCTGTTCCGGTTTGCAGCGGCGGATATCAACGCCCTCGATAGTGTCACAGGCGGCGATGGCATTGATCGCCTGCAATTGACCAGCGCGGGCATTCTCGCGGACACGGCGCTCGCCGGGGTCAAGGGCGTAGAGCAGATCGCCCTCGCCAACGGCACCAACGCCATCAAGCTGGTAGATGCCAATTTCACCCGCGTCTTCTTCGGCGCTATCTCCGTGTTCGGCGGTTCTGGCAATGATCGGATCGATGCTTCCGGTCTGATCGACCATGGAGCAAGCATGTATGCTGGAGCCGGGCAAGATGTTTTGCTCGGCAGCAATCGGGGCAATTCCTTCTACTTCAAGGCTGCCGATCTGGCCGGTGACACGGTAAGTGGGGGCGATGGCTCGGATCGGCTGGTGCTCACCAGTGGCGGCGCGCTGGCTGCGGATGCGCTGGCCGGGCTTTCGCAAGTGGAAACCATCGATCTGGCGGCAGGCGGCAATGCCATTACCTTGCTCGATGCCAATTTCACTGGTGTTGAATACGGGCGGATCACCGTGCGCGGCACAAAGTCGGGCAGCGATGTGGTCGATGCTTCCGGGCTCTCGAGCGCCCATCCGGTGCTCATAATCGCTGGAGCCGGGCGCGATGTTTTGCGCGGCGGCGCCGGGGGCGATAAATTCTTCTTCAAGGCTGCCGACCTGGCCGGTGACACGGTAAGTGGGGGCGAGGGCTCGGATACGCTAGTTTTCTCTGGCCGCGGCGCGCTGGCCGCGGATGCGCTGGCCGGGCTCTCGCACGTGGAAACCATCGCGCTGGCGCGAGGCGGCAATGCCATTACTTTGCTCGATGCCAATTTCATCGGTGTTTCCGACGGGCGGATCACGGTGCACAGCACAAGAGTTGGCAACGATGTGGTCGATGCCTCCGGGCTCTCGAGCGCCCATGGGATAACCGTACTCAGCGGAGCAAAGCGCGATATCTTGCGCGGCGGCGGGGGGCGCGATTTCTTCTCCTTCGACGCTGCTGATATGGCCGGTGGCACGGTAAGCGGCGGCGGCAATGTGGATACGCTGTTACTCGTCGGCCGCGGCGCGCTGGCAGCGGGTGCGCTTGCCGGGCTCTCGCAAGTGGAAACCATCGTGCTGGCGCCGGGCGGCAATGCCATCACCATGCTCGATGCCAATTTTACGGGTGTTTCCAGCGGGCGGATCATTGTGCGCGGCAAAAGATCGGGCAACGATGTGGTCGATGCTTCCGGGCTGACCGGCACGCGTTCGGTTGATGTGAACACCAGGGCCGGGCTGGATGTGCTGCGCGGCGGCGCGGGCAACGACATCTTCCGCTTCAAGGCCGCAGATCTTGCGGGCGATACCGTGGTCGGCGGGCTGGGCACGGACCGACTGGTGCTCACCACAGCCGGCGCGCTGGCGGCGGGGGCCTTGGCCAAGCTCTCCGGCGTCGAGTTGATCCAGCTAGCAGCGGGCGGCAATACTCTGGCGTTCACAAGCAGCAACTTCACTGGCGCGCGCAGTTCGCGGATCAGCGTGACGGGCAGTGCCGGGAACGATTCGCTCGAGGGCTCAGCGGTGGGCGCGGGCCGCAATTTCGTGATCACGGCGGGCGCGGGGCTGGATACGCTGAAAGGCGGAGCGGGCGCCGATACCTTCCGCTTCAGGGCCGCCGATCTGGCGGGCGATACCATAAACGGCGGCGGCGGGGCCGATACCTTGCAAATCACCACGGCGGGCACGCTTGCGGCGGGTGCCCTGGCGCAAATGAGCCGGGTGGAGACAATCACCCTGGCCGCAGGCGGCAATGCCATCACCCTGCTCAATGCCAACTACGATGGAGCCAGTTACGCCACGATCGATGACGCCAAGATCAGGATCATCGGCAGCAAAGCAGCCGATACCATCGATGCCCGCAGACTGGATGGCAGCCGCGGCAGCAACGGGATCGACGTCACGGCGGGCAGCGGAGTGGACCGGCTGCTGGGCGGAGCATCCCGCGATGTGTTCCGCTTTGCCGCGCAGGATCTCGATGGCGATATCGTCACCGGCGGCAATGCCGTCACCAGTATCGACAAGCTGATCATCACGACCGCTGGCGCGCTTTCGGCAGGAGCGCTGGCCAACGTGACCGGGGTAGAGACGATCATGCTCGCCGCCGGGGGCAACAGCATCGTCCTGCAGAACGCCAATATTGCCGTGCAGGGCGGCAGCACCGGCTACATCGAGGTGATTGGCGGCGCGGGCAACGATAGCGTCGATGGCTCGGCGCTGACCGGACTGAACAGCCCGATCCTCATCACCGCAGGCGCAGGGCTCGATACGCTGAAAGGCGGCGAAGGGGGCGATACGTTCCGCTTCAGGGCGAGCGATCTGGCAGGGGATACCGTGCAGGGCGGAAGCGGGAGTGACCTTCTCACCATCACGACGCCGGGCGCGCTTCGTGCTGATGCACTGGGCAACGTCACAGGGATCGACGAGATTGATCTTGCCCCCGGAGGCAACGAGATCACCCTTGGCAGCGCCACATCCGGTGACAATGGCAATATCATTGTCGCTGGCTTTGGCGGAACCAACCGTGTCGACGCCTTCGCATTCGGGGCCGATCATCGTTTGACCTATTTTGCTGCGGGCGGCTCGGTGCAAGTGACGGGCGGTGCAGGCGATGATCAGTTCCTTTGGAACAACGGATTCGCATTCGGCCCCGATGATCGCGTGGACGGCGGCGGCGGGTACGACAGCGTGTATTTCAACCAATCGATGGATTTTCTGGGTGATACGATCAGGAACGTCGAGACGTTGCAAAACAATGGCCGCGTCGCTGCGACAGTGACGGTCAGCGGCGAAAACGCAGCCCGGCTGTTGGCCATGGGCAGCAATTCGTTGGATGGTGTCTCGACTGTGTTCTACATCCAGCTTGTCGGCAGTTCCAATTCCGATTTCACAACTAATCTTTCGAACCTCACGCTGCTGAACGGCGATGCGGGTGACGCGATCAATGTGGTGAACAGCGGCGGCTATAAGGTAACCACATTGTCGTCTTCGATTGCCAGCTACACTGGCAACGATAGCGAAGAATATGTCGTCGATCGGGGCGGGGTGCAGGCAATCTCGCTCGGCGGGGGCAATGACACTGTCACTTTCAGAGACGGAAATCTCTTTGCCCCGGGTGATACCATCGATGGCGGCGCAGGCGATGACAACCTTTCCTTCGACCGATCGATGAATTTCCTTGGAGATTCTATCAAAAATGTTGAAATTCTAGATTTTCTCGCTGGCATCGGAGCTGCAGAAGTGACAATTAGTGGCGAAATCGCCGCGCAACTCAAAATAATAAGTCTGTATGGTAAAGAGGATACTGCGCAAATTTTTACTGTCCAGCTAACCGCGGGTTCCACAACCGATCTTTCCAAACTCAAGTCTATTAGTTTTAGCCTTGGCGATGCGATCAATGTTGTCAGCCACAGCGACAACACCGCAGTCACGCTGAACGACCAGTTCGACAGCTTCACCGGCAGCGACGACAACGACACGGTGGCCTTGCTGGTGGGCGGGGCCTACAGGTCGGGCGCGGTGATCGATGGCGGCGGGGGGGAAGACCGCATCGTCTACGCTGCCGGCAGCGATACGCTGGTGCTGATCGATGGCGGTCAGGAGGTCGTGCTCGATATCTTGTCCGGCCAGGTTGGCGGCGACGTGACGGTTACCGGCTTCGAGAATGTCGACGCCTCGGCCGCCACGACAGCGGTTGCGTTGACCGGGCGCGATGATGTGGTAAGCCGCCTCGTCGGAGGCAGCGCCGGAGATAACATTGCCGCCGGGCTGGCCGGTGCGGTTATTGTCGGCGGCCTCGGCAGCGATGTTCTCAACGGCAACAGCGGCGATGATCGTTTCCACATCCGCTCCACCGCCGAAGCAGCGGGTGACACGATCGACGGCCTCGGCGGCAGCGACGGGATCGACGTATTCGCCAGCGCCAACCTTTTCAGTGCAGAGATCAGGGGCATCGAAACACTTTATCTGGCCGCAGGCGACGGCGCCGGAACCTTCACCGCGGACAACCTCACCGCGACACTGGCCGCCGCGCAGGCTGAAGCTCTCGTCGAGGTGTACGGCAACGGCTACTTCGAAGATTCGGTGGAGACGCTGGTGGTGAACGTAGGCGAGAGCGGAGCCGATCTCAGCAGCCTCGGTTTCTCCTACTGGAGCGGCGCAGACCGTGTGGAGATCAACGGCACCGGCGGGACTGATATCATCATCGGCAGCAGCCAGAACGATGTGATCGCAGGCGGCGGCGGCGACGACCGGCTTTCGGGCGGCGGCGGCGCAGACAGCTTCGTGTGGAACGGCAAAGCCGAAGGCGGAGACACAATTACCGATTTCGAGCAGGGAACAGACAAACTGGTGTTCACCAGCGGGCAATTCAGTGTCGTCGGGGCCTTCGACACGGCCGTGGATGCAGATCCGGGTGCCAACGTCGATCTGAGTTCCGCCGATCTCGTCTACACAGGCGAGCGGCTCAACAGCACCGCCGATGTGCGCAGTTTCGTCGATGGCCAGAATGCTTCCGCCAACCATGGCATGTTCGTGTTCGCACTGAACAGCGCAGACCACGCTATCCTGTACTACAGCAGCAATGCGTCGGACGCACCCGGGGCTGTGGGCGATACCGCGTTTTACCAGATCGCCGATCTCGGGACGGGGCCGTTCGCGGACCTCAGCCTGTTCATGGGCAGCTTTGTCTTCGTTTGAAAGTCTGCTTCGAAATTCGCAAAAGGGGGCTAATCCTGGTTCGGATGACACTCCGAGGCAATTCCAAGCCCATTGCCAAACTGGCCCGCGCCCGCTAGTTGGGCGCACTTCCGGCAGGGACTAGTCCCCGCCTGATTCCGTGCGGGAGGGTGCCTTGGTGCCCGTCTAACCGCTCACTCTGCGGCGCAGTTTGCGCCAACAGGAAGAAAGGAGGCCCCCAGTGGCCAAGAAGATTGACGGGTATATCAAGTTGCAAGTGAAGGCTGGCGAAGCCAAGCCCTCGCCGCCGATCGGACCTGCGCTCGGTCAGCGCGGTGTGAACATCATGGGATTCTGCAAGGAATTCAATGCTGCCACCGCGGAAGTCGAGAAGGGCACGCCGCTGCCCACGATCATCACGGTCTATTCCGACAAGTCGTTCACGTTCATCACCAAGACCCCTCCCGCAACCTTCCTCATCAAGAAGGTCTTGGGGCTGTCTTCGGGTTCGAAGGAGCCGGGCAAGATTTCGGCCGGAACCATCACCCGCGCGCAGCTTGGCGAAGTGGCGCAGACCAAGATGGTCGATCTGAACGCCAACGACATGGATTCGGCAATCAAGATCATCGAAGGCTCGGCTCGCGCCATGGGCCTGCAAGTTGTGGAGGGCTGATCCAATGGCAATTACCAAGAACCAGAAGGCCCTCGCCGAAAAGCTCGGCGATCCGATGAAGCTGCACAAGATCGATGAAGCGATCCAGCTGCTCAAGGATCTGAAGCGCACCAAGTTCGATGAATCGATCGAAGTCGCGCTCAACCTCGGCGTCGATCCGCGTCACGCCGATCAGATGGTCCGCGGCATGGTTTCGCTGCCCGCAGGCACCGGCAAGGACGTCAAGGTTGCCGTGTTCGCGCGCGGTGACAAGGCCGAAGCCGCTCTGGCCGCTGGCGCTGACAAGGTTGGCGCCGAAGACCTGCTCGAGGACATGCAGAACGGCAACCTCGATTATGGCCGCGTGATCGCGACGCCCGACATGATGGGCATCGTCGGCCGCCTCGGCAAGGTGCTGGGTCCCAAGGGCCTGATGCCGAACCCGAAGCTCGGCACTGTCACGCCCAACGTCGCGGATGCGGTCAAGGCGGCGAAGGCCGGCCAGATCGAGTTCCGCGTCGAAAAGGCGGGCATCATCCACGGCGGCATT